>NZ_JBHFFD010000071.1:0-52248 GCF_043359565.1 Shewanella sp. S23-S33
TGCTTCCGTCTTGCGACTTCAGCGGCTCAATGAATTCTGATTTTTTGTTCCCACTTAAAAGCAGAAACAAACTGTACATATTACTATGAACACTCATTGTTACATTGATTTAAATTTTTGACTGCCAACCCGAAGGTTAAGCAGTTTCGATTAACTCAACACCTGTGAGTGTCCACACAGATTTCTTGTTTTATCTTGTTAAAGAGCAACTCAATATCCGTAAGAGAACTTGAGTACCACACTGAGCGCCGAACGCTTCCAGTTGGCTAGGGCTGCGTATTCTACGCATTTCCCGTTTTGCGTCAAGGAGTTTTTGCAAACTTTCTCAACACTCATCAATCAGTAAACTCATCGATGAACTGTCACATCAGGCTGCTTAACGCTGTCTGCCGTGTCAGTGGATGCGCATTATAGGCAGCAGGAGATTTTGCGCAACCCCTATTTTAAGGAAATTTGCAGTTAATTCTAATTACCCAATCTAGCCACAAGATACCCACTACTTACCCCCAAAGTTATCCACAAAATAGCGTTTTATCTGTAATTTGGCCCAATTGATTACCAGCGTACAGTATCAAGACAAAGGGATCATGAGCATGAATGCTATCAGATTTAAATGAGAATAACGGCTGCTCGAACCGGAATATCTCACCTCCACTTTTATATGGAGTCGTTTATGGGAGAATTACGGGGAACAACAGAAGAAGATGACACTCTGAGTGTATTTGGCGATAAAGATACTTTACCTATATATAGTAGTTGCCTCCCACCAACCCACCATAGAAAGTCGAAACGACGTAATCCGCAATAGAAAGAGGGTCTCTTTGATACTTATTCGTTAGTAGCTGACTACATTAGATATCAGCATGTAGTAGCAGTAATAAGTAGTTCAGAGACCATTCAACTCTATTCACCTTAATCCATTATCGAGTTGAGTGGATTAGCTCGCACTCCATAGCAGTTGTCCACAGTCTGTAAGATCATAGCCACCAAGTAGTGCCGCCATTTGCCTCGAGTGACCGCTCGCCAACATAGTAAAAAGTTGTTGAAGTTGACGACGGAAGTAAATGCTTTGCGGCATAACGAAATCGAAAGACTCTTTAATCAGCGGCACGAAACTTAAACCACTTTCCAAAGCCACAGATTGACAACCAAAACCAATATCGGCATCCCCCCTAGCGATATAACCCGCCAACTCGCGTTCACTATAGGCAGTTAGCACGACATTAAGTTGATCTAAGCGAGCACCTTGCTTTAACAACCAATGCTCTAAGTGCTGTTGGCTACCCGCGCCCCCCTGACGACTCACCCAACGCCAAGGCAAGTTCACGACTTTATCTTCTTCTTGGCATCTGTGGTGCATATCGGCACGCATGATCAACCCTTGCTGACGGGAGTAACCGTGCACCATGATCCATTGTTGATGATTGTTATACCCTTTAAGTAAGGCTGGATGACGGATATTGCGATCCTCCATGCTGCCCCAGTGTAAGGTGCACACATCGGCATAACCTTTAGCAAGCAACTCTAACCCTAAGCGTGAACCTGTTGCGCTGTAGCTTATCAACTCACGGCTACCAACTTGCGCCATCAAACGCGCCACCAGCATAGATAATAGTGGATCGTCACTACCAGTGATCAATAAACGGTCGGTCAGCATGCCACTGTGGCAAGAATCCATTACCCAACGGTCGATTAACACTTTCGGAAATAGCCATTTACCGGTGATTTTAGTGGCGGGGAGAATTCTGTCATTAGCCATGGCGTAGACTTTTTTCTCATTAAGATCTAAATACTCGGCCACTTGCTTCGCGCTCATGTAGACCAATTCACTGGCAGACGTCATCTTGTTTCCTTGTCTTATTCTTCGTTACTGCATGTAAGTCTTAGCATTACTGTCTTAGCTAACTTGGGGCTAAGGAGCCGTATTGGCATCAAACTGCAGATTTTCACTACCGTGGTACACCAAAAAGTGACGACCTTTAGCGCGGGCAATAATAGTAATACCCAACTGCTGCGCTAGTGCTAAGCCCATCTGAGTCACGCCACTGCGTGATAGCAATATAGGGATCCCCATTTTGGCGACTTTAATCACCATTTCCGAAGTTAAGCGGCCAGTGGTATAAAATATCTTATTATCGCCGCGATCCTGAGTCAGCCACATATCCCCAGCCAAAGTATCTACGGCATTATGACGGCCAACATCCTCGACGAAAGCCATAATTTTATCGTCTTCGCACAAGCCACAACCGTGCACAGCACCCGCATTTTTATAGGTTTCATTATATTCGTTGATATTTTTCAATAAGCTATAAAGGGTGCTTTGCTTAAGACTTGGCGTTGGTAAATTGATGCCGTCTAAATCTTGCATAAAACTGCCATAAACCGTGCCTTGACCACAGCCTGATGTCACCGTTTTTTCGGAGAGTTTCTCATCCAGATCGGCGGTTTGTTCACGGGTAACCACGGCTGCAGAACTCACATCCCAATCGACAATAACCGAGTCCAATAGACTGACATCCGAAATAAAGCCTTGGTTCTTAAGATAACCTAACGCCAGTGACTCAGGTTTCGCCCCTAGGGTCATAAGTGTCACTATTGGTCGCCAGTTCAAATACACGGTAAGCGGACGTTCGCAGGCGACAAATTTATCCATCACTTCCCCGGCTTCATTCACTGCTTTTACAGCAATGGTTAGCGGTACTTCCACTTGAGTTCTCACAAAAGAACACTGATGCTGAGTTTTTTGAGAAGGATTGGCTGCCGCTATTTCGCTATCTGTGCTCATGTTGTAATCAGGAATAGTGATATTTTCAGAGATCATAATGTTACCGCTTAACGAGTCATGGCCAGAGCATAGCAATATTTATACCTAGACATAAAAATTGGGGTTAAATGCGTGATCTGCCGCAATGCAGATTTTTCATTAGCCCTTTTATGTCCCAAACAAAATCCTGTACTGGACAAAATGTCCAATTTATAGGGTGTTTTTGATGATCTAGCTCAAACTAATCCACTATGTTTACTGGCACCAATATTGCAGTGACCTTTTATCGCAATTTGTTGGTAAAACCGAACCGTTCACTCTACGGTTTGTCCATCAACACGGCTGAGACGGAGAGACAATGCAACATACAACTAGTGTTTGGCCTATGTACGTTTCACTCAAGAAAGTAGAGAAGCAAGTTGGCCGCTGGACCTCAGTACAATGGGAAATTGATCACCTACTTCCCGCCACCCATCAAGCCCCAGACGATGCAACCTTAGTGCTACTCGAACTGCACAAAGACGAACGCGCCAGCTATCGCCTCAATCTCGATTTAGATAACGCCATGCTGTATTTAGTATGTGATGAAACGGCCGATGGCACTTGGATACCGGCGGCATTATCGGCGGATCAGAATGTCGCGGCGGGTTGCCTTGAGGGCAATACCCCTGTCCTCAACTTATTGATGCCAAAAGCTATCGCTTGTTGGATTGAAGCCTTTATCACCCAATATGGTGAAGTCGAAATTGCCGCTCATCGCCGTAAACATGTCGATGGCCGTAATAATCAAGGCCCAAGTCACGATCCATTGCGGAGGGACTAATGGCTGAATCCATACAAAAAACAGGCGGGCTACTGAGTCGCTGGAACCAACGGCGCGAACAAGTTGCAGCAGAGGAAGCGCGAGCAGACGGGGAAATCACACCTCAGGAGACCATCGTAGCCGAGCCCACTATGGCAGTTGAGCAGCTTCAACCCACAGAGTCAGCCTTTGAACCTAATACTGCAGAGCATGACGATCCAAATCGCATCCTCACTGCAGCGGATTTACCCAATCCCGACGAAATTGAAATAGGCGGCAGCTTTGCGAGTTTTATGGGCGCCAATGTTGACCCTGCGGCTAAATCTGCAGCGCTACGTGCACTGTGGAAACAACCGCATTTCAACGAGATAGATGGGCTTTTGGAATATGCACTCGATTACAGTAATCAACCGAAACTCAGTGCAGAAGTCTCAGCTGAATTGATGCAAAAAGTCTTCCGTTACATAGCCGAAGACAGTGAGACCTCGGATGAAGAATCAGCTGCTTTAGCCAAACAAACTGAAGAAAGCAATCCATCCGAGAGTCTTGATGTAAGCGAAACAACAACTCATGAGACTAATGAAGTCGAAATCGAATGGGCAGTTGAGCCGATAACGGACAATTTGGATGGGGAGACTGATGACCTACCCCAAAATGCACCAGAGCCCTTAGCTCAGGCACATACCCGAGTTGTTTAACGTCAGTTTAGCTAATTTTAATGTCCGTAACTTTGGTATGTGAATTGCTGTACTAAGATATAAAAAAGCTTAGATAAAAGCAGAAAAGGCAATGACTTACTTATTACCAGCCGCCTAAATCTGCCCAGATACAGTAAAACAAGAAACAGCCAAAGTACTGTTCAGGAACGCAATGTGAGCACTTATTTGATGACCAATCAAACCCAAGAAGCGTTAAAACAAGCGCGACAACAGGTATTAACGCAAACTCAGATGTTGCAGAATCTGATCCCGCCAACTGTCAGCTATACCACCGAAGGCAATGTTCTTATTATTGGCCCAGAAGATCTGGCTCGCCTCGCCGCGGACAAATTGTCCACTATGGCCCATAGGGTGATTTTAGCCAACGAAGCAATTACCAGCCAAGATGAAGCGCACCTAGAACGTGTCATGGCAGCGGCAACTGATGTCGAAAGCTATTACAACAAACTCATTGGCGTAAAAGGCTTTTTAGGCCAATTTCAAGTCAGTGTTGAACATCAAGATGGTGCAGCCGAACTCAGTTTAGTGTCAATCCGTAAACCCCATTTCGATATCGTGCTCGATTTGAGCAGCGCAGCTTGTTTGAACTTAGAAATGCTACCTCCCGGTTATTTCTATGTCGGCCAAGACGCCGAGAAACTCGAAGATGCCCTCGCGCAAATTCCCGATCTCGTCGGCCAATTCGACAAGCCTCGCTACGTCAAAATCAACCCAGATATTTGTGCCCACGACCGTAACGGCATCAATGGTTGTAATCGTTGCCTCAACTTCTGTCCAGCAGATGCGATCAGCAGTGTCGCAAAGAAAATTGAAATCGATCCATATCTTTGCCATGGCGCAGGCAGTTGTACCAGCGCTTGCCCAACGGGTGCCATCAGTTACGATTTACCTACGCCGCAAGCTTTGCATTCATACCTGAACAAAATCGTTAGTCGGTTCCGCGAGCAAGCACAAACCGCACCAGTGATCTTGTTCCACGATAATGCCGTCGGCGCCAACTTTATTAGTGACGATTTAGCAGGCGACATCATCCCCGTTGCCCTCGAAGAAATTACCGTTGCTAGCGTAGATCATTGGTTGTCAGTACTCGCTTGGGGCGCGCGCCAAGTGCTGATCCTCAACACAGACGCAACAGCGCCAACCCTAACGCAAATGCTTAAAGGCGAACTGTCGTTAGCCAATAGCATTTTAGATGAAATGGGCCAGCCACAACGCATTAGCCTCATCGACCCGAGCATGCTTGCCGATTTAGATTCGATGCTCGATATCAGCTTAGATTGGCCCGTGATCGTGCCCGCTGCATTTGCCTCGACCACTAAACGCAACACGCTATTTGAAGCGATAGATCACCTCAATAGCCAAGCGGGTGAAATTGATACTTGCCTTAGCCTCAACAATATTCCCTTTGGCAAAGTCAGTGTGAATGTAGAAAAGTGCACTATGTGTATGTCCTGCGTGGCAATTTGTCCCACGATGGCATTACAAGATGGTGGCGACAAACCTGCACTACACTTCATCGAGCAAAACTGCGTGCAATGCGGTTTATGTGAGGCAGCGTGTCCTGAAAAAGTGATAAGCCTTACGCCACAAATTAACTTTGATAAAGCTGCCCGTCAGCAACAACACACCCTGAAAGAAGAAGCCCCCTTCGAATGTATTCGCTGCGGCTCTCCTTTTGCGACCCAATCTATGGTGCATCGGATGCTGGATATGGTCGGCGCGCACAGCGCATTTTCTGCCAATATTGAACGCTTGAAAATGTGTGGCGACTGCCGGGTAAAAGACATGTTTGAAGACATTCTTCAAGATCCTGAAAAGCAACTGCGATAAGAGATCCGCTATGACCGAATCAGTAAGACAAGTTTCAGAAAACGATCAGTTGAGAGCCGATATCTATCAACTGTTAGCCGCCCTATTGCGCCGTCAGCCAAGCCCTGAACTGCTACACTTTTTGGCCAATCTTGAAATTGATGCCAATGAAGACAACGAGATGACTAAAGCTTGGTTATCACTCCAACTCGCCGCACAGCAGTTCAACAGCGCACAACTAGAAGACGAGTATTTTGCCCTGTTCCTCGGTGTAGGTTGCGGTGAGATCCTGCCCTACGGCAGCTGGTTTATGACGGGCTCATTGATGGATAAACCACTGGCATTGCTACGCCAAGACTTAATGCAACTGGGGTTTGAACGCGAAGACAACGTCAAGGAACCCGAAGATCACGTTGCAGCACTGTGTGAAGTGATGGGTACCCTGATTTTAGAAGCGCCAAGTTATCGCCAATTGGCTTTTTACCAACGCCATATCGGCAGCTGGATTGGCCGTTTTTGCGACAATTTAGCCAAGGCGCCAAGTGCGGCGTTTTACGCCACGGTTGCACAGCTAGCAAAAGCTTTTTTTGCAATGGAAGCCAGTGCTTTTGAGCAATTAAGCTTAGATATTCCAGTCAATTGCCCAGGCAGCGCAGACTTACAGCCAGCCACCAGCGATTTAGCAAAACCAGTAGAGTTAATGAACTAAGACTAAACTGAGTGATAGCACGGCATGTGCGTGCTAAATGTAAATGTTAGAGATGAGTTCAAACTGCGAAGGTGGGATTAATGTTCACCTTCGCAACAATAACGGAAGCTTAGGCTTCCACAATAACCGAGGTGGTAGCCGTTTGTACCACCTTATCCCGTAACACAAGGAGACACTATGAAGAAGCCAGCTTCCGACATGGGCCGTCGTCAATTGCTTAAAGCATTGGCACTCGGCAGTGCGGCAGGCGCAGTGGTCACTGTGAGTAGTCAAGCGTTAGCTTCGACAAAAACGGCAGCAACCACAGAGCCTAAAAGTGAGAACTACCGCGAAACCGACCATATTCGTAGCTATTATGCGTCGCTTTAAAACTAAAATAGAGGAGAGTGTGTGATGCGATTAACCCGCAAAACAGACCAGGTTGTCGAAGCTAAAGCGCCAGCACTGGGTCTCAATCGTCGTCAGTTCTTAAAATCGGCAAGTCTTGCCACAGGAGGGATCGCTGCGGCGTCCATGCTGGGCACAGGCATGATGCGTAAAGCACAGGCCCAAGAAGATATTGGCCATAATGTTCCCACCGAAGTCAAACGTACCATCTGTTCTCACTGTGCCGTAGGTTGTGGTGTGTATGCAGAAGTACAAAATGGTGTATGGACGGGTCAAGAACCCGCATTCGATCACCCGTTCAACGCTGGCGGTCACTGCGCGAAAGGTGCTGCACTGCGTGAACATGGTCATGGCGAAAAACGCCTGAAATACCCCATGAAGTTAGAAGGCGGAAAATGGAAAAAGATCTCTTGGGATCAAGCGATTAATGAAGTCGGCGATAAAATGGCTTCAATTCGTCAAGAGTCAGGCCCAGATTCGGTCTACTTTATGGGTAGCGCTAAGTTCTCTAACGAACAAGCTTATTTATATCGCAAATTCGCGGCACTGTGGGGCACGAACAACGTCGACCATTCTGCACGTATTTGTCACTCTACCACCGTAGCCGGTGTTGCTAACACTTGGGGCTACGGTGCGCAAACCAACTCAATCAACGATATTCGCAACTCTAAGTGCATCATGTTTATTGGGGCAAACCCCAGTGAAGCGCATCCTGTTGCCATGCAGCATATTTTGATTGGTAAAGAACGCGGTGCCAAAATCATCGTTGTTGATCCACGTTTCACCCGTACTGCAGCGAAATCTGACGAGTACGTACATATCCGTCCGGGCACAGACATCCCCTTCATTTATGGCCTGTTATGGCACATATTTGAAAACGGCTGGGAAGATAAAGAGTTTATCAAACACCGTGTCTATGGCATGGATCGTATCCGCGAGGAAGTGAAGAAGTATACCCCTGAAGAAGTTGAGTTAGTTGCGGGTGTACCAAAGGCGCAGATGTACCGCGTCGCCAAAATGATGGCTGAAACCAAACCCGGAACCATTATTTGGTGTATGGGTGGTACTCAGCACCACGTGGGTAACTCTAACACTCGCTCCTACTGTCTTTTACAGTTAGCACTGGGCAACATGGGTGTACCTGGCGGCGGCACTAACATTTTCCGCGGCCATGATAACGTGCAAGGCGCAACCGACTTTGGTTTGTTATTTGATAACTTACCGGGTTACTACGGTTTAACGACTGGCGCTTGGGCCCATTGGAATAATGTGTGGGATCTCGACCCTAATTGGGTAGCGAGCCGTTTCGATCAAGGCGAATATCTAGGACAAAAACCGCAAACCTCTGCGGGTATTCCTTGTTCGCGCTGGCACGATGGCGTGTTAGAAGATAAAACCAAGATAGCGCAAAAAGACAATATTCGTCTGGCGTTCTTCTGGGGACAATCGGTCAACACTGAAACCCGTGGCCGTGAAGTGCGTGAAGCCTTAAACAAAATGGACACCGTCGTCGTTGTCGATCCATTCCCAACCATGGCGGGTGTTATGCACCAACGTCAAGATGGGGTTTATTTACTTCCTGCGGCAACCCAGTTTGAAACCTACGGTTCAATCTCTGCGACTAACCGCTCAGTACAATGGCGTTCTAAGGTCATAGAGCCCCTGTTCGAATCCCTGCCTGATCATGTGATCATGTACAAACTCGCCAAAAAAGTGGGTATAGATAAAGAGCTATTCAAGCATATTAAAGTCAATGGTGAAGAGCCTTTGATTGAAGATATCACCCGCGAATTTAACACAGGTATGTGGACTATCGGTTATACCGGACAAAGCCCAGAGCGTTTAAAAATGCACCAAGAAAACTGGGGTACTTTTGATGCTGACAGCCTAGAAGCCCCCGGCGGTCCTGCCAAAGGCGAAACCTACGGCTTACCTTGGCCATGTTGGGGCACACCAGAGATGAAACATCCTGGTACCCAGATTCTGTATAACGAAGCCAAACATGTGAAAGACGGTGGCGGTAACTTCCGTGCTCGCTATGGTGTGGAACATGAAGGCAATAATATTCTTGCCGAAGGTACTTACTCTAAAGGCAGTGAGATCCAAGATGGCTATCCTGAATTTACCGCCGATATGCTTAAGCAATTAGGTTGGTGGGATGACCTTACCGAAAACGAGAAAAAACACGCCGAAGGCAAAAACTGGAAAACTGACATTTCCGGCGGTATCCAACGTGTTGCTATCAAGCACGGCTGTATCCCTTACGGTAACGCTAAAGCTCGTTGTATTGTATGGACATTCCCAGACGATATTCCACGCCACCGCGAACCACTTTACACGCCTCGTCGTGACTTAGTCGCTAAATACCCCACCTACGAAGATCGTATGGTTGCACGTTTACCGACACTGTATAAGTCAATTCAAGACAAGGATTTTGCTAAAGACTTCCCATTGGCACTCACATCAGGCCGCCTAGTGGAATATGAAGGTGGTGGTGAAGAATCCCGTTCTAACCCTTGGTTAGCTGAACTACAACAAGAAATGTTCATCGAAATGAACCCTGCAGATGCAGCGGATCGCGGTATTCGCGACGGTGACAATGTTTTTGTTCATGGTCCAGAAGGCGCCAAAATCACGGTTAAGGCTATGGTGACACCGCGCGTTATTGCTGGTGAATGTTTTATGCCATACCACTTTGCTGGTGTGTTTGAAGGCGAAAGCCTAGCGAAAAACTATCCTGAAGGCACTGTGCCTTACGTGATAGGCGAATCTGCAAACACCATTTTAACTTATGGCTACGACGTTGTGACTCAGATGCAAGAAACTAAGTCCAGCCTATGCCAAATCAGCAAAGCCTAACCTACTTGATGAGGAGATAAGCCATTATGGCAGTCATGAAATTTCTGTGTGACACCAAGCGCTGCATCGAGTGTAACGGTTGCGTCACTGCATGTAAGAACGAAAACGACTCCGCTCTCGAGTGGGGAATTCAACGTCGCCGCGTGGTGACGATCAACGATGGTCTACCTGGCGAAGCCTCAATTTCAGTAGCTTGTATGCACTGTACTGACGCTCCCTGCATGGCCGTATGTCCGGCAGATTGTTTCTACCGTACCGAAGACGGCATAGTGCTACACAACAAAGATACTTGTATCGGTTGTGGTTATTGCTTCTATGCTTGCCCATTTGGTGCACCGCAATTCCCGAAAAAGACTGCCTTTGGTAGTCGTGGCAAGATGGACAAGTGTACTTTCTGTGCCGGTGGCCCAGAAGAAACCTTCTCCGAAGCCGAGCGTAAAAAATACGGCGCCAACCGTATTGCTGAGGGCAAGTTACCTATGTGTGCTGAGCTTTGTTCTACTAAAGCGCTGCTCGCAGGTGATGCGGAAGTGGTATCAAACATTTACCGTCAACGTATGGCCTCTCGAGGCAATCCTAACGTGATTTGGGGTTACAACCCCAAGACAGGTGAGATTAACTAAGCAGAGCGAGGGTTAGGGAGAAATCCCTAACCTCTGGCAAGGAGTGAAAATGTTAAACAAACAGTTAAACAAATCACTGCGCAGTCTGTTTGCTCTGTTGGTGCTCGTCATGGGATTGGGATTAGGTTCAGTCATGAGCTCAAACCCAGTACACGCAAGTGATCAGCAATCGAGTCAACAACAGGCGAAAGCGCAAACCAGCGATGCCGATCTTTGGCGAGCGGTAAAAGCAGGCGATGCCGGCTATACCACTGCCAAAGGAATAGATACTGGGGTGTTGATTAACGTTGCCGGTAACCAAGGTAAAGAACTGAGAAATGAATACTTAACCCCAGTCATGGCGCTAGCCGTGGTAGGTGTGTTTGGTGCTTTCTTATTTTTTTATCTGGTGAATGGTCCATCAAAACTGAGTCATGGCTTTTCAGGCAAGATGGTTTCGCGCTGGTCAAAGGCGGATCTGTGGATCCATTGGATCATGGCGAGCAGCTGTCTGGCACTGATGTTTACCGGTCTAACCATAATGTTAGGTAAGCATGTCATACAGCCAATGTTAGGCCCCGACCTTTGGGCGCCATTGATCTATGGCAGCAAAACAATCCACGATTGGGCAGGTCCCATTTTTATCGCGGCTTGGGCTGTATGTGTGGTGAAATGGATGCCGTTACAAACCTTCAAGATGTATGATTTGAAATGGTTTTTAGTGGTAGGTGGTTATATCAACTTTGGCCCGTTCAAAGGTAAGCACCCTGACAGTGGGTTTGCCAACGCCGGTGAAAAAATGTGGTTCTGGACCCTGATGTTGTTTGGTTTATTCATCAGCGTATCTGGCATCATGTTGGTATTACCAGGCTTGGATTTACCCCGCGAAGCCTCTATGGGCGCGCTGCTGATCCACTCTATCAGCGCCATTATCTTGATTGCCTTTACTATAGTGCATATTTGGATGGCGACCGTACTGAGCGAAGGCGGTATGGAGTGTATGAAGTCAGGCTATTGTGATGAAAACTGGGCAATCCAGCACCATAATCTCTGGTATGACGAAATCAAAGCCAACGGCAGCTTAAAGTATAAAGACTAAGTTAAACCGCAGCTTTTACATTCTCAAAACACCCCGCATCGCGGGGTGTTTTTTATTCGCCCTGATACCCATAGCATTAATTCAAAAGCACAAAAAATTAACAACTGAAACAGCGAGATACAAAAATCCGCCAACGCCATCCTCCCCAGTAATTCACTAAACTATGAGCGAGTTAACGCTTTAAGAGAACGGCCGCCGATTTCAGGGCTGCAAACTGTCCTAGATCAATTCCTACTCAACCCTTTCCTACTATATTGCCGTCACGCGCGATGATTGATGGTAAACAAGATGATTTCATTATCTTTTTCGCCGCTAATCTTCACTTTTTGATAACAAGATGAACCCCACAAAAAGCCGTGCGATCTCAAAAACTAAACCCTAATTTCAGGAGTCAGCATGAAGCAGCAACCCAGCGATTTATCTCGCCGATCTTTGCTCAAAGCGCTCACCGTCGGCAGCGTAGCGGGTGCCGCCATTGCCGCAACCGGCATGAGCGTGGCACAGGCCAGCGAGAGCAGCAAGGTAACCACTAAAGAGTCAAAGGGTTACCACGAAACTGCGCATATCAGCAGCTATTACGATAGCTTGCGCAGCTAATCTAGGAGAAGTCAGCGATGAAGTTAACTCGCAAGTCCAATGTTGCCACAGTGGCAGACAAACCGGCGTTAGGCATCAGCCGTCGTCAATTTATGAAGCACGCAGGTATCGCCACAGGTGGTATTGCCGCAGCATCTCTGATGGGCACAGGCATGATGCGTCGTGTCGAAGCCAAAGAAGTGCCGCATGATGCGCCAATCGAAATCAAACGTACTATTTGTAGTGCCTGCGCCGTCGGTTGTGGCCTGTATGCCGAAGTACAAAATGGTGTGTGGACGGGCCAAGAACCCGCATTTGACCACCCATTCAACGCTGGCGGTCACTGCGCGAAAGGTGCTGCACTGCGTGAGCATGGTCATGGTGAAAAACGCCTGAAATATCCAATGAAGTTGGTTGATGGCAAGTGGAAAAAAATCTCTTGGGAAGATGCTATTAACGAAGTTGGCGACCAAATGCTCAACATTCGTAAAGAATCTGGCCCAGACTCAGTGTACTTCATGGGTAGCGCTAAGTTTTCTAACGAAGGTTGTTACATGTACCGCAAGTTGGCGGCTATGTGGGGCACAAACAACGTCGACCATTCAGCTCGTATTTGTCACTCTACCACGGTAGCCGGTGTTGCTAACACTTGGGGCTACGGTGCGCAAACTAACTCTTTCAACGATATCCAGAATGCTCATGCCATCTTCCTGATCGGGGCAAACCCAGCAGAAGCGCATCCCGTTTCGATGCAACATATTCTGATCGCTAAAGAAAGAAACAACGCCAAAATCATCGTCGTTGACCCACGTTTCTCTCGCACTGCAGCGCATTCAGACTTGCATTGTGCAATTCGCCCAGGCACTGACATTCCTTTTATTTACGGTATGTTATGGCACATTTTTGAAAATGGTTGGGAAGATAAAACCTTTATCAAGCACCGCGTATTCGAGATGGAAAGTATCCGTGCTGAAGTGAAGAAATTCCCACCTAAAGAAGTCGAAAACATCACTGGTGTGAGCGAAGCCGAGGTTTATCAAGCGGCTAAATTAATGGCTGATAACCGTCCTGGCACTGTGATTTGGTGTATGGGTGGAACTCAACACCACGTGGGTAATGCCAACACTCGCGCTTATTGTATTCTGCAATTAGCACTGGGCAACATGGGCGTTTCAGGTGGCGGCACTAACATTTTCCGTGGCCACGATAACGTACAAGGCGCAACTGACTTAGGTTTATTATTTGATAACTTACCCGGTTACTACGGTTTGACCTCAGCAGCATGGAGTCACTGGACCCATGTTTGGGATCTGGACATGGCATGGGTGAAAGGTCGTTTCGATCAAACAGCCTACCTTGGCAAAGATCCAATGACGACACCGGGTATCCCTTGTTCTCGTTGGCACGATGGTGTGTTAGAAGATAAGAGCAAGTTAGCGCAGAAAGATAATATCCGTATGGCGTTTTTCTGGGGACAATCGGTCAACACTGAAACCCGTCAGCGTGAAGTGCGTGATGCCTTAGACAAGATGGACACAGTCGTCGTTGTCGACCCATTCCCAACGATGGCAGGTGTTATGCACCGTCGTAAGAATGGCGTATATCTGCTGCCTGCGGCAACTCAGTTTGAGACTCACGGTTCAGTATCTAACTCAGGCCGTTCTATCCAGTGGCGTGAGCAAGTCATCGAGCCACTGTTCGAGTCTAAAACCGACATCGAAATCATGTACCGTTTGGCCCAAAAACTGGGTATTGCCGAGCAGTACACTAAACGCATCGCGATTGAAAATGGTTTACCTGTGATTGAAGAAATCACCCGTGAAATCAACCGCGGTATGTGGACTATCGGTATGACAGGTCAAAGCCCTGAGCGTATCAAGTTACACACCCAAAACTGGGGCACTTTCAGCAACAAGACGTTGGAAGCCGCAGGCGGCCCAGCTAAAGGCGAAACCTACGGTTTACCTTGGCCATGTTGGGGCACGCCAGAAGCTAAGCACCCTGGCACTCAAATCCTCTATAACCAAGCCAAACACGTTAAAGACGGCGGTGGTAACTTCCGCGCCCGTTACGGTGTTGAATATAAGGGTCAAAGCATTTTAGCCGATGGCACTTATTCTAAAGGCGCTGAAATTCAAGACGGTTACCCTGAATTTACTGCCGATATGCTCAAACAATTGGGTTGGTGGGATGATCTTACGGCAGAGGAAAAAGCGGAAGCCGAAGGTAAAAACTGGAAAACAGATTTGTCAGGCGGCATAGTGCGCGTGGCGATCAAGCACGGTTGTATCCCCTTTGGTAATGCTAAAGCTCGTTGTATTGTATGGACTTTCCCTGATCAAGTCCCTGTACACCGTGAACCGTTATACACAGCACGTCGTGACTTAGTGGCGAAATACCCAACCTATGACGACATGCAAGTACACCGTCTCCCTACTCTGTATAAGTCTATCCAAGACAAAGACATGAGCGGCAAGTACCCGCTGGTACTGACATCGGGTCGTCTGGTTGAATACGAAGGTGGTGGTGAAGAATCTCGCTCCAACCCTTGGCTGGCTGAACTTCAACAGGAAATGTTCGTTGAGATAAGCCCTGCCGACGCTGCCGATCGCGGCATTCGTAACGGTGAAGACGTCTGGTTAGAAGGCGCCGAAGGTGGCCGTATTAAGGTGCAAGCCATGGTTACCCCAAGGGTAAAACCCGGCGTTACCTTTATGCCATACCACTTTGCGGGTGTGATGCACGGAGAAAGTTTAGCGCCTAATTATCCAGAGGGTACAGTGCCTTACGTTATTGGTGAATCTTGTAACACTGCGCTGACCTATGGTTATGACCCTGTGACACAAATGCAGGAAACCAAGGCATCACTCTGTCAGATTGTTAAAGCGTAAGTGCAGCTTAAGCTAGGAGAATTGCCATTATGGCTACAATGAAATTTTTGTGTGATACCAAGCGCTGCATCGAATGTAACGGTTGTGTCACTGCCTGTAAAAACGAAAACGACTCCGCTCTCGAGTGGGGTATCCAACGCCGCCGCGTAGTGACAATCAACGATGGTCAACGTGGTGAAGCCTCAATCTCTGTCGCCTGTATGCATTGCTCAGATGCACCTTGTATGGCGGTTTGCCCAGCAAACTGCTTCTACAGAACCGACGACGGTATAGTGCTACACGACAAAGATGCCTGTATTGGTTGCGGTTACTGCCTGTACGCCTGTCCATTTGGCGCACCTCAGTTCCCGAAAAAAGGTGCCTTTGGTAGCCGCGGTAAGATGGATAAATGTACCTTCTGTGCTGGTGGCCCAGAAGAAAACCACTCAGATGCAGAACGCCAAAAATACGGTTCAAACCGTATTGCCGAAGGCAAACTGCCTATGTGTGCAGAACTGTGCGCGACTAAAGCCCTGTTAGCGGGTGATGCCGAAGTGGTTTCAAGCATCTTCCGTGAGCGTGTGGCTTATCGTGGTGCTAAAAACGCGGCTTGGAATTAATTCAGGTCAACAGGATCTGTCCACAGACTTAGCTTAGCGCCTATCTAGGTGGGCGCGACTAAGTGAGAGAGGATGTATGATGAACAAATGGTTCAAACACATAGGCTTAGCCATAGCACTGTTATTTAGTGCTGTGTGTATAGCCAATGGTGGTGATGAACTGGCGAATCAAGTTCAACAGTCTGATGCCCAAATTTGGGCGCAACTGAAGGATGGTGCCACGGGATACACTACCTCCCAAAGTGAGTTTCATGCTCAGCCGATCAATACCTATGATTTACGGGTATTAGCGCTGCGTAGCGACTGGTTAGCGCCCGCCTTAATGGCAGCACTATTCGGTATGATCATTATCTTTGTCCTATTTATCAAGGTGAATGGCATCTCCAAGCTGCACCATGGTTTTTCAGGCAAGTTAGTGCATCGCTGGTCTAAGTTTGATGTTTCAATCCACTGGTTAGGCGCGATTCCATGCTTACTGTTGATTTTAACAGGCTTAACCTTGCTGGCTGGTCGCTTCTTCTTCCAACCTTGGTTGGGCGAAGGCATCTGGGAAGCAATCGTCTATGGCGCGAAGCAAATCCATGACGTGATGGCGATTCCCTTCATGATAGGTTGGGCATTGATGACCACCCTATGGGCGAAAAACCAACTGCCAAAAATGTACGACGTAAAGTGGTTCATGGTAGTAGGCGGTTACATTAACTTTGGTCCGTTCAAAGGTAAGCACCCAGATGCAGGTTTTGCTAACGCGGGTGAGAAAATGTGGTTCTGGGCATTTGCCCTGTTTGGATTAGTCATTTCAGCCTCGGGCATGTTATTACTCTTCCCTAACCTGTTCGAGCCAAGCCGTACATTAAGCTTGATCGCCCTGGTACTGCATTCAGTGAGCGCTATCGTGATCTGTGCTTTCTCTATCGTACACATCTTCATGGCAACTGTGATGTCAGAAGGTGGTATGGAATGTATGGTGTCAGGCTACTGTGATGAAAACTGGGCAAGCCAACATCACAACCTATGGTTTGATGAAATCAAAGCCAACGGCACGCTTAAATATAAAGAATAAGACTGGAATCTAGTTGTAGGTATTCCAAAAATACTTAGCCACTAGCAAACGTAGAGCCCCCGTCAATCACTACTGGCGGGGGCTTTTATTTCAGCATGAGTCATCGGCTTTAAGTATATGTCTAAATTACATTTTGAATCATTTGTAGCATTTGAGTACGAGATCACAAAGACCAATTTAAATGCTAAATCACTGTAAAAAAATTGCATGTATCATAGTTATTTAATAATAAAAACAATCATCTAGATAAAAGTTGAATTTAAACAACACAACATTTCGTAACTTAGCAACCAACCAGATGCAACACCAATAAAACAATTCAATTAAAAACAGTATCTTAGTAGACATTTCCATAAAATACTCTCTTGCTGGCTAGCTCACGCGCACGCTAAAATTACCTATAGCGTAATTAAATTACGCATTGCTGCTTTTTATCCTAGAAGGTCACCATGTTTAAAAATGCCAAAACCAGTACATTGACGGCATTGCCATCAGTGTTTACAAGTATCTTACTGATCATCATAGGTATTTCGTGCTATCGCAGTTTTAACGAACTCGGTGAGACCAGTAAAAGCCTAGTCGACAACACTCAGCTCGCAGAAACTTTCACTACAGTACGAGAATCCTTTTTTGAGCTGCGCTTAGCCACCTTAGTCCACAACGGTAAAGCTATCGCAGATCAACAACATAATGTCGCACAACTCGTCTCTCAACTGACCAAATTTAATACCGACTTCATGGGCGCTGATGCTCAAGCTATTAACACACTTTTGCCACAAACAGAACATTATGTTCGTCTCTACCAAGAAGAACTGGCACTCGCTAAACAAACTGGAGCAGTACCTGAACTAACCGCTGAGCGTGCTGCGCTCGGGCCTAAGGTCAGTAATCAAATCAACCAATTAGTCACGCTGATCACTCAGAGAAATCATGAGTTAGGCAAACAAGCTGAAGATAAAGTCACCTCAACAGAAAGCATCCTACTGGGATTGATCTTGTTCGCGATTATAGCGTCACTCTTTAGCGCCCTCATTATGAGTAAACAACTCGTCCACATAATCAATGAGATAAAACGGGTAATGGAACGTCTTGCCCATGGCGACCTAACTCATAAAACAAATATTAAAGGACAAAATGAGCTCTGCTCACTCGCAGAAGATCTCGACAGCGTGATAGGTAATCTACGTGAAATTATGTCTGAAATTGCCCAAGCCTCAGATCATATGTCCGACCAAATAGGACAATTGAATGTGCAGTCGAATGCCAATAATCATGCACTGCAAATCCACGCCGTCGAAACAGACCAAGTCGTGACAGCCATGACTGAAATGAGCGCCACGGCCCATAATGTCGCGGGTGATGCAGCATCTACAGCCCAGTTTACTCAACAAGCAAATGCGCAAGCGGATAAATCGAAGAAAGCCGTTGAACAAGCTGCCAACACTGTGATTGCCTTGGTCGCTAAAGTCGATGTCGCCGCTGATGCGATTAATGATATGAACGAAAATACCCGTCATATCGCCGCGATTTTGAATGTAATAGGTGAAATTGCCGATCAAACCAATCTGCTAGCGCTTAATGCAGCCATCGAAGCCGCCCGTGCAGGTGAACAAGGTCGAGGCTTTGCTGTTGTCGCCGATGAAGTTCGCTCACTGGCCGCGCGCACGCAAGCAAGTACCGCAGAAATCAACCAGATGCTGGAACAACTTTATCTTGGTGCCAATGCCGCCGTAACCGCAATGGAGCAAACTAAACACAGTTGCCAGCAAGCCGCCGATACCACCAATCTAGTGACAGAAAACCTTGATACCCTGACCACTTATGTGTTCGATATTAATGGGCTCAGTAATCAAATCGCCACCGCAGCAGAAGAGCAAAGCGCTGTGACCGAAGAGATAAACCGTAATCTGACCACCATTAGTGAAATGGTCGATGAACTGAATCAAAGCGGTAAAGCCACCCTCAATAGCGCAACCTCTTTGGCCGCGACGAAGGAACAACTCGTCGGCGTGGTCTCGCATTTTAAGCTTTAGGTTTAGGCTCCCTGAAAAAAGCTTTTAAATCTGCGGCCTAATAACAAAAATTATTGGGCTGTCAGATTTTTAGATGAGATATAAGGCGAGTCACACACCTGCAATATAAATCGCAGCCAAGAAAAATAACCTATTATTAATACTGTATTTTTAGAAAAATTATTTACCAAAAAATGATTAAATTGATTCAGTGTCAACAGTGCTAAACCAATAATAAGGGCGTGAAGCCTATAGTTCAGCAATGAAGATACGTATTGCCCATCTCCCACTCCCACAATATTAAATACCACTAAAAAACTTCGGACTCAGCTAATCAACGATTAGCTATCGTCGGCTTCCATGTAACGCCAACACACGGCAGTGCTACCGCTGCAATTCATCCGCCTGTCCATAACACAGTGGTAAACCGCAAGGCTTGCTTGTAGCATAACAAACCACTATGTTAGCCAACTTCAATCGCACTACCGCTTGCAAGTACCCGCTTAACGACAAGGATGTTATGAAGATATTCACTATTGCTACTCTCCTATTACTGTTGACCGTAAGCTTTGCAGCAACCGCAGAAAAGTCCGCGCTGGAACAGTTATTTGAGCAACAACAATACGACGCTTTCTTGCAACAAGCACAGCAGCAAGCAGCAGAGAACAATGCTGAGGCGTTATTCTTACTGGGTAAAGCCTACCATCTCGGCCGTGGCGTCACGCAAGACAATGCCACCGCCAGCCAATACTATGAACAAGCCAGAGCCTTAGGTTCGGCCCGTGCCAGCCATAATCTAGGCAGCATGGCGCTGGATAATGATAGCAAAACGCAGGCCATCCCCTTGTTAGAAGAAGCACTGGCGCAGGGTCTTAAGCTACCGACCTTATATAACCTAGGACGAGCACACAGTCCGGCAGATCCCAGCTCAAGGTTCTATCTAGCGAAAGCAATCACTGCGGCGCAGCAAGCGGGGAGTTACTTTGGGCAAGCCTTTGAACTCCAACCCGATAACCTCTATCTGGATAATGCCTCACGCGAGTATCTGCGCGCGTACTTAATGGCGATGCAAAGTGTCGGCAGCGAAAGAGAAAGTCTCGACATCCCGCAGTTACGCCAGCAAGCCATAAAGTGGCTAGAATTGGGTATGGCAGCAGATGATGGTACGGCGTGGACAAACTACGGCGCTCTGCTGTTGAATGAAAATGACTACAGCGGCGCGAAAGCCGCATTTTTACAAGGTGCTAAGCGTCAAGTTGCCATAGCTAACTATCATTTAGGCAGCATGGAAGAGCGCGGTTTGGGCGCAGAAGCCGATAAAGTGAAAGCACTGGCATACTTCGAGAAAGCAGCGTTAGCCGGCATGGAACAAGCTAAAACGCCCGCATATAATCTGCTTAAGGCACAACTGGAATATGAAGACGATCTCACTAAATTGGAACAGGGCATTGCCCGCTTTAATGCACTAAAACAGCAAGATGAGTATGTTCCCATCTCACTTGACTCAGTTATTCATCGCCTGACGTGGGGTAAGTTTCTGGCACAGCAGCGACAACAGATTATTTCGTTGCCAACAGCGGCCAAAACCCAATTAAGCTTGCAGGCCTGTGGTTTAGGCTACAACCAACTGCATGGCAGCACATACAATATTGGAGAAAACTCTCACTGGCGTATGGCGGCGTATCTAACCTTAGCTGACAAAATCGCCTTACCACTAGAAGGCAGAGTCGATGAACATGGCTGCGCCAGTTTAACGATTACCATGACAGATCAGCTGTATCACTTGTTACAACAAGGTGCTGTATTCGGATTACGCTTTCCCAACTACACACTGCCACTGGCATTAAGCCAGCAAGAAAATATCTTGCAGCTAACACTCATGCCTGTCGAGACCCCATTACCGGTTAATTAGTCACAGCAATTTAAGCCTGTGGCCGCACTTGCTCAGGTTACAGGCATTGTCTATTTTCGACAGCAACATCTTACTTATCTTGCGATTCCCTCGCCCAATATCCCGCCAACATGGCGCCAGACAAATTATGCCATATCGAAAATATCGCGCTGGGAATGGCAGAAATAGGACTAAAGAATTTAATACATAAAGCAGTGGCGAGACCGGAGTTTTGTAGGCCAACTTCGATAGAGATAGTTTTACAAACTGTGTGGTTAAAGCCTAATAAACGGCAACAGAAATAGCCTAAGGCGAGACCAAGACCATTATGTAAGAACACGGCCAGCAGAATAATCGGGCCAACTTTATCAAACTGATTGGCATTTAACGCCACGATAATCGTAATCGCCATCACAATTGCCAAGATAGAAATCAGTGGCAATGCAGGAGCGACTTTAGCCACCAGCGATTTAAAAAAATGATTGATAATCACGCCAACGCTGACAGGGATCAGCACAATTTTCACTAAACTCAGCAGCATATCGGCGAAGGGTATATCGATCATTTCCCCAATCAACAGCTTAATAATCAGTGGTGTTAACACCACGCCCACTAAGGTTGATAGTGCCGTCATGGTTATCGATAAAGCCACGTCGCCTTTCGCTAAATAACAGACCACGTTTGAGGCGGTGCCGCCTGCAACACTGCCCACTAACACCATGCCTATGGTGAGTTCCCTATCTAATCCTAATAACAGGCTGATCAATAATGCACTGAGCGGCATGACCGAAAATTGCAGCACGAGTCCTGTGAGTACAGCACGTTTCTGTTTGAAGGCATTAGCAAAATCCTGAAGATCTAAAGTGAGCCCCATAGATAGCATGATGATTACCAACAGCGGCACTATGGCGGATTTAAGCTCAGTAAACCAACTCGGCATCAGATAAGCTGTCATTGCGCCTATCACTGCCAACAGCGGGAAGAAGCGGTTTACGTTTGCCAACATAGTGGGCCCTTTACATCAAGAGGTTATTTTTATCGTTCGGATGATGACAGCCGTCCCTTGGATAGACAAGCGCTAATCCGCCAGCAACAAAATGCCTAGAATGGTGATTTTCAATCTCAGCATTTAGACTGACCTGGCAAGCTAACCCCGCAAATCTACAATAAATTCCGCTAAAAAATGCATGATAAAAATGCATTCTCAATCGCTAAAACATGATCTGCTTAACAAAAAGCCCGTGATTTCCTTGTTAGGAAACCGTAACTTATAACCAGTTCACGTTTTAACAATTACATACGAGGTAGTCTTATTGCGCTAGGTGGTCGTGAATTACCTAAAGCAATTTCGGTGTTTACGGTTAGCACTCTCAGATAGGAATCGTTATGTCATCAGTTATTCAAACGCTCAGCGGCGCTATCGCAACGCCTTATCAAGCGAATATTACCGTCCCTAACTGGATGCTCGGCTCGATGGAACGGGTCATGCAGTACTATGTCGATAAGAATCTTCGCCTCGATACGCTTTCCGCAGAAATGATGCCAGCACCGGTTGAAGGCAAAAAATATATGCTATACGCACATATTCCCTTCTGCCATACCCTGTGCTCTTACTGTACCTTCCACCGTTTTATGTTTAAGGAAGACAAGGCGCGTGCCTACTTCATCTCATTACGTAAAGAGATGGAAATGGTCAAGGCCCTCGGCTATGACTTTGAATCTATGTACATTGGTGGTGGTACCACCACGGTATTAGAAGACGAATTAGCCCGTACCATAGAACACGCTAAAACCCTATTTCCTAGCATTAAAGAAGTCTCCTGCGAGTCCGATCCACAGCATTTAGACAGCCCAGGCTTTAAACAGCTCAAAGGCTTAGTGGATCGCATGTCTATCGGCGTACAAAGCTTTAATGACGATATTTTAAAAATGACCGACCGACTCGATAAATTCGGCACGGGTCAGCAAACCTTCGACAAGATCATGGGTGCCAAAGAGTTGTTCCCTATTATCAACGTCGACCTGATTTTTGGTTTCCGCGGCCAAACCGATGAAGTGATCCAACATGATCTCGACATGGCATCGCGCTTAGACCCAAGACAAATTACCACCTATCCGCTGATGATCACTCATCAAACCCGTAAGAGTGTTAAAGGCAAATTAGCGGCGCCGCAAGCGGATATGGCAAACCAATATCGCCAAATATTAAACAGTCTTAATGGTCAATATAATCAATTGTCTGCATGGGCATTTGGTAAAACCGATGATGAAGGATTTGACGAATACGTTATTGATTACGACGAATACTTAGGGGTAGGTTCGGGCTCATTTAGTTTCTTAAATGACACGCTTTATGTGAACACTTTCTCACTACGTAAGTACCAAGAACGCATCGCAGCGGGTCAAATGGGTGTCGAGCAACAAAAGAACTACAGCAAAAAAGACGTGATGCAATATCGCTTTTTGCTGGGCATGTTCTCCGGCCGTTTATCGCGTAAATATTTCCGCGAAACCTTTGGCGTCAATTTAGATACCGCCTTATTTAAAGAAATGACCTCGATGAAACTGATTGGCGCCATCAAAAACGACCCAACCAATCCCGACAATCTGATCGTCACCGATAACGGCAAGATGATGGGTCTATTGATGATGAAAGAGTTTTACTCAGGCATGGACAACGTGCGCGCTCAATTGCGTAAGCCACTCAAACCCTGCGATATGTAACACTTATTGATGATTGTTGATTCATAAAGACTAAACAGGCCCTTCGAGGGCCTTTTTGTTAACTCGGTTTAAAGGTAATCTTGCCCAGTACTATTAATTGAGCACAATCCCAACAATAAAGGAGTATTCGTTATGGGTTTTAATGAACAAGAAAAACAAGCCTTATTAGCACTCAAAGGCGTTGGCCCAACGGTAATTAAACGCTTCGAAGAAATTGGCATCAGCTCGCTGCAACAACTCGCCCAACACGAAGTGGATGATATTGCTAACTTAGTCGCCAGCATGCTGCGCACCACTTGCTGGAAAAATAGCCCACAAGCGCGAAATGCGATAAGTGCGGCCATCGACCTCGCCCGCGCGCAATAATCGTTCCCCATTGATACTAAAACATCCAACTAGAGTTAAGAAGTACATGTCAGCACACTTAGCCATACCCCTTTTTGCTATAGTTTTACTCGTCTACGGAGAAACTGCCTCTGCCAACGATAGCAGTTTTGGCGATGCTAATGGCTCTATTACCTTGAAATATCAGCCTAATATCAGTATGGATAAAGAGTCTCTCTTCATCAGCGAGACCGAAGTCAGGGTCGATTATGTGTTTACCAACACCAGTTCGCAGGATCTTATCGTCCCCATCGCCTTCCCCATGCCACCGATGTTTTTTGGCTCCGCCGATCACAGCAGTATTGATAACTTCACCCTTAAAGTGAATGGCAAAACCCAGCCAACTCAACACAGGCTTGTTGCCCAACTTGCCGATAAAACCGATATTTCAACCGAGCTGAAACAGCTTGGCTGGGGTGTAGATGAAGTCGCTTACTTTGCCGAATATGCCGAAGTCCCCGAGGGCAAACCCGCGCTCCCCAAGCAATGGTTGGATGAGGACCAACAAATCGCCTTTACCCTAAGTGATTACTTTGTGTGGGAACAAACCTTTCCCGCGGGCCAATCTGTCGCTATCAGCCATAGCTACACGCCAAGCCTCTCAACGGGCATCCCCGATACTGCCAGTAGTATTATTGATACTTACACTGAACTGGCCTGTTTAGATGAAAGCGCCAAGCAAGGGATTAAGAAACGCAATCTCGTCGTTAAACAAGACGGTGAAGATCAGGAGATTGGCGTCGAATGGAGCCATCTTAGCTATATTTTGGTCACAGCTAATAACTGGCAAGGGTCGATTAAGGACTTCAAACTCACCCTAAAAAAATCCCAGCCCACAGATCTCATTAGCTTGTGTTTTGATGGCGAGCTTAAAAAAACTGACCCACTCACCTTTGAGTTCCAGCAAAAACAGTTCACGCCAAAGCAAGATCTCAGCGTCCTGTTTATTCGTAAACCGAATTTTGAATAATCAGAAAAGAAGCCAGCTAAGTGCTGGCTTCTTTATAACTTGCTATTTTTAATTTAAAAACTATAGGTCATACCTAACCAGTAACGGCGGCCATCTTCGATATAACCGTATTCCTCTTGGGTAATTTCCTTATCGAAGGCGTTATAAATGCCCGCGCTAAATTTCAGGCTATCGTTCAACTGGTAGTTAGCCCCCAAATCCAGCAGAGTATAAGAAGGGGCGATTAAGCTGCTCGATGAAGGTCCTGTCGTCGGTTGGCTCTCTTCGCCACGGTAGTTCACCCTCAACCAAGTGCTTAAATTATCAATAGGCTCGTAGTTGAAAGACGCTTGAATCAAATGCTTAGGCAATTGATTCAATGGGCTACCTTTATAAACACCTGTCTTTTGCTCCGAATCCGTATAGGTATAGTTACCTGTCAAACTCAAGTTTGAGCGAATGCGATAGTCGATACTCAGTTCAATCCCTTGGGTCACAGCTTCGTCGACGTTCACATAAGTCGTCGGATTAGAACCAAATTGATTTGGACCATCAGTACATTGAGTCGCAGGACAGGCTACGCGGGTGATCTTGTCATTAAACTCGTTATAGAACACACCCGCGCTGGCGGTAATGCTCTCGGTCAGATCAGAATACAAACCTAACTCGTAGTTAACTGAAGTTTCAGGTTGTAAATCTGGATTACCGTACATGTTGCCACCGCGGCTGACTTGTCCCCAGTCGGGCACTGTCTGGCGTAAACTCGGCGCCCTAAAGCCTGTTGATACACCGCCCTTTAAGGTGGTGCTGTCGGTTAATCCCCACACGCCATAAACGCGCGGACTGACATGATTACCAAAGTTTTCATCATCATCCAAACGCAGCCCCATGGTCAGAGCAAAGCTATCGACAATGCGCCATTCATCCTCGGAAAACACCGACCATTGTTTGCGACTAATATCAGTTAAGTCACTCACTTGGTTACCTGTTTCGTCGGTTAAATCTTGATGGTTGAATGCTGCGCCAAAGGTCGCTGTATGACTTTGGCCTAACGTAGTGATAAGGCTAGATTGCGCATCCGTGTTAGTGATTTTCATCTTACGGGTTTTATTATCAAACACTTCATGCTTGATATAGCTATCCGAAGTACCAAAGTCCCAACGACCTGTATGTGAAAGGGAGAAGGTGCTGTTTTCATATTCTGTCGTTGAAGATTCAGGGCAACCGCGACGACCACAGGCTTCGCCCGGTGCTAACGGTGTGACGGTTTTACCTAAACTGCTGTCGAGTTCTTGGTTAGAAGTGCCAACTTCAAACATGATATCGTGATTTTCATTAGGCGTGAGCGCAAATCTCGCTGTCAGATTAGTCGCATCGCGACCTCGGTAACCACCATAGATTTGATCTTCTTCACGCTGGGTATATTGACCATAAAGTTGCATCCCTAGCAGATCTTTGATCAAACCACCGTTGACGAAAAAGTTGCCTTGATACACATTTCCCGAGTCAGACTTTTCCTGCAAAGTGCTGTCGAGTCGCACCTCACCCTGCCACTCGTTTGGCACTTTGCGAGTGATAATGTTAATTACCCCACCAATGGCATCCGAACCATAAAGTGATGACATAGGCCCGCGAACAATTTCAATTCTATCGATGGCCGCCAATGGTGGCGTCCAAGCGCCTTCAACGCCTGGGCCGTCACTGTTGGTCCGTGTCTCGCGCGAGGATTGGCGTTTACCATCCACTAAAATTAACGTGTATTGACTACCCATGCCCCGCAGACTGATATCCTGACGGTCTGCACCGCCCGTAATCACTACGCCGGGCACTTCTAACATGGCATCGGTTAAGTCGCGGTAGAAGCGGTTATCCAGATCCTCACGGGTGATCACGCTGATAGAAGCTGGCGCATCGCGAATTTGCTGTTCAAATCCCGATGCAGTCACCACGATTCTTTCCATCATCTTTTCTTTATCTGACGCGGTATCCGCAAGGGCATTTGTTACTGGTACTGTGGGCAACAAACATAAAGCGGTGATCACTTGAGCGAGGTACTTCTTACGACTTAACAACATAACCGACAAGTCTCCATTAGAGCAAAGATTGTAAATGAGAACAATTTTCAATACGGCAATGTATCTCTATGTTACAATCAGCTCAAGTTAGACTTTAGGTATTCACTTGTAAGAGTTACTTAAAAATGAATAAAAACATGATCAAAGGGATGATCGTTTTTGCGACAATCGCAGAAAAGGGCTCAATGAGTGCCGCAGCACAGCAATTAAATCTCAGCTCGTCGGCGGTAAGTCAGCAAGTGACCAAGCTCGAAATGGACATGGGGATCAGCCTGTTCCACCGCAATACCCGCAACCTCACACTCACCGAAGCGGGCAGTTTGTTCTACGAGAATTGCCGCAAGGTCATAGCGATAGTCGAAAGCACAGAGCAGAAACTTAATAACTTGAAAGGTATTCCATCAGGGGAATTAAAGATTGCCGCGCCTATAGGATTTGGCGGCGGCTTGTTAAGCGAACCTTTTAATTACCTGTTGGCAGCACATCCACAGATAAGTTTGAATTTACTGCTGCAAGATGGCCCGATAGATATAGTCAACGACGGTATCGATCTGGCGATTTGCATCGGCCCCTTATCGGATTCCAACCTAATTGCCCGCCATTTAGCCGATTGGCGTATGTTACTGTGCGCCTCACCTAATTATCTGCCAATGCATAAAAACCTTAGCCACCCAAAGGAATTAACTGAATTAAATCGGATCTATCACACTTATGCTAAAGGCGATATCTTAACCCACGCCTTCAGCCAAGCGTGTTTTGAACTGACAAGCCAGCGAATTAGCGTCAACAATATGCAGGCGTTAATTCAACTCACACTCGATGGTCTAGGATTTGCCGCCCTGCCCGAACCTGAAGTACACAAATACCTCGAAAGCGGCCAACTTGTCACCCTATTACCCGAATGGTCACTCAATACCTACAGTGTTTATAGCGTAACGTCGGCGCGAGATAAGCAGCCCGCAAAAGTGAAAGAAGCGCTCAATGCACTTAGCCAATACTTTAGTCAGGCAGATTTTCACCAAGCCTATCATGTTAATCTGGGCCATCAAAAAGATGGCGTAAACGATAACGTAACCAATATCTTACCAATTAAAACTAAGAAAAAGTCACATCATCTTGATGTTGGTCACGCATCTTGAGGATACCTTACACGCATTCATTTCTGCGCTAAGCTGGGGTATTCTGCGGTGATAAACCGATAAAAAGATGTAACCCGATGAAAGATGTGGCCTTAGTGTTGGAAGGTGGTGGCCTCAGGGCCATTTATACCGCAGGTGTATTAGACGCGTTTTTACAGCAGTCACTTCACTTCAACTATGTAATTGGGGTATCTGCAGGTGCCATTTATCCCGCGTCCTATGTATCCCGCCAATTTGGTCGCAATCTCCACATTCAGCAGCAATATCTCAATGACAAACGCTATATGGGCATCCGCCATTGGCTGGCAACGGGTAATTATGTCAATACAGACTTTACCTACCGTCGCATGGCTTATGAGTTGCTGCCATTTGATTTTGATACATTTTTAAATAGTAATACCGAATTCAAGGTCGGCGCCTTTAACTGCAATACAGGAAACACCGATTACTTTGGGATGGCCGATTTTAATGAACATGATAAATTGCTCGACGTGCTCATTGCCTCCTCTAGCCTGCCTTTTATGTCTAAACCCAGCGTGATTAACCAACACCATTACCTCGATGGCGGCATCGGCGAACCGATACCGTTAGCGCAATCACGCAAAGATGGTTATGCACGCCAAGTGGTGATCTTGACTCAAGATCAGCATTACCAAAAATCCGCGATGAAAATGAATTGGTTAGCCCGCAAAACCTATAAACGCTACCCCGCAGTTGCCCATGCGTTAAGTGAGCGCCACCGAGTTTATAATCAAGCATTAACCGAGTTAGACCAAGCCGTTGCAGCGAATAACGCCTTTGTGATCCGTCCAGCACTGCCACTTAATTTATCCAGGCTCGATCGCAATATCGATAAGGTGACCGCCGTCTATCAACAAGGGCTAGCGGATGGAAAAGCAGTCTTACCCACATTAACCGCTTGGTTAACGGCACCAAAACTGCCTAAATCTGAGGTGTAATCGAACGCAGCACTTGGCTAATAATCAACTCTCGCAGCCATTTATGGCTCAAGTCGTGTTCGAAGTGTTTGTGCCACATCAATAAATACGCACCGGGGATCAGCTTGATGGGTGATGGTAAAGACTGAAGCTCAAAAGACTTCATCCCAGCCAAGGCATAGCGCGAAGGTGCGCAGAGGATTAAATCGCTCTGTTCACACAGGGTGAGAGCACTCTGAAAGTCGGTCATGTTCACGGCGATATCACGCTGGCGGCCCTCGAGTTGCAACACATCATCCAGCAACCAATGCTCTAAACCGCCAAAGGCCACTTGCAGATGGCGATAACTCAAGAAGGTATCTAAATTCCATTCTTGTGTTAACGCCGGATGATCACGACGCATCAAACACACTGGATAATCCTGCACTAACTCAACATGGCATAAGTCATCGGGAATATTATTCACATGCATGGGTGAACGCTCGTCCCACTCGCGACAACCTATGGCTAAGTCGATGTCGCAACGCAGTAATCTGTCCATGGTATCGAGTCGCCACGTTTGGCAATTGAGACTCACACCGGGAGCTTGAGTGAGCAACATGGGCATAAAATGGGGAAAGGTCAGTGAATAGGTGGTTTCGACCAAATGCATTCTAAACTGTCGTTGGCTCAAAGCGGGTTCGAAGGTGTCCGGCCGAGTAAATTGCGCCAATTGCTGTAAGCATTGGCGCAACTCAGGCGCAAGTGACAAAGCCTTGGGTGTCGGTTTTAGGCCGTAGGCGGTACGTTCAAATAAAGGATCATCAAACACTTCCCTCAGACGTGTGAGCTGTTTACTCACCGCCGACTGGCTCAAATGCAACCGCGCAGCAGCGGCGGTCACGCTTTGCTCCTCAAGTAGAATTTCGAGTACGGGCAGTAAATTCAGATCCAAACGTTTTAGCATCTATGCCTCATTCACCCCAAAATAATGACTAGGGTTGCACTTTTTTAAATGGATTTAACCTTAAATTCTGCGGCAACTTCATCAATAACAGTGACAATAAAATCACCGCGATTCCCATCCATTGGCGCATATCTAAAGTTTCCCCCACAATCATGACCCCTAATGATACGGCAATCACAGGGTTGACTAAAGCGACCATACCCATGATTTCTGGCCCTAAGTTTCGCATCGACCACAGCCAAGCCCAATAGGCAACGGCGGTGTTGGCAATCACTAACCATATCAGTGAAGGTACAAGCGTCATACTCGGTAGCTGCGGTGGCCCTGCCATAAACCAAGCCAGTGGGATCAACATCAAACCGCCTAATAATAGCTGCCACGCGGTCAGCACTAAAAAGTCACCCACATCCCACTTTTGCATCCAGCGAGAAGAAAAGGCAATTAACGTCGTAGCGCTCAACATGCACAACACGCCGATAGGATCGAGATCCGCCGAAGGGTTAAGCAGTAAAATCACCCCACCAAGACCCATTAAGCCTAATAATAACCACTTCATTCCTGGGCGTTTTTTATCAATGAGCCAAGCCAGTATTAAGAAGATGAGCGGCAGAGTGGCCCCTAAGGTTCCCGCCACCGCGCCCGGCAAACGATACGCGCCGATAAATAGCAAGGCGAAGAAGGCACCAATATTACAAAAAGCCAGCAAACCAAGCTTTGACCAAACCAAAGTTGGCAAACGAGGACGCAGCATCAGCATTAATATCCCCGCAGGCAAGGCACGCCACACGGCTACCCAGTAGGGCGACATGTCATGTAAGTAGAGACTCACTAACGCATAGGTAGTCCCCCAAAATACAGGAGCGAGTAACGCAATAATAAAGGGCATAATGACTTCTTAAAAAGTATCTTGATATTGAGATATGTTACTTTGAGATAATAAAACAGGCAAGCCTTGAGATAACAATTCCACCTATTACAACCTCTATTGCATGAACTTAGCCAAATCCACCCACAACAGACACTGCGCTTGGGCACCGTTTGCCGTATAATCGGCAGTCATTTTCTACAGGCGGGCCAGTATGTTCCATATCGCACTCTATGAGCCAGAAATCGCACCTAACACAGGTAATATCATTCGCCTTTGCGCAAACAATGGCTGCCAGCTGCATTTGATTGAGCCATTAGGTTTTGATCTAGAAGAGAAAAAGCTACGCCGCGCGGGTTTGGACTATGCCGACTTAACCAATGTGACTCGCCATAAAGACTTCGATGCTTTCCTCGAAGCCATGGCAGGCAAGCGCATTATGGCCTGCACCACTAAGGGGAGTCGCCCGCATACAGAGCTGAGTTTTGCCAAAGACGATGTGCTGCTATTCGGCCCAGAAACCCGAGGTTTACCGATGGCGATTATCGAATCCATCCCCACTGAGCAGAGACTACGCATCCCCATGGCGGCCACCAGCCGTAGCTTGAATCTGTCTAATGCGGTGGCAATTATCAGCTATGAAGCGTGGCGTCAGCTTGGGTTTGAAGGCGCGGTTTAATGCGTAGTGATGCTTAAGTGGATTAGTCTGGACTTAACCTGTCAATATTCAAATCACGATGCAATCAGATCCGACGGGTTACTTTAACTCCATTCGCCCCTAAAGCAAGACAGTTGAGCTACGCGCATTACGCATTAATTGTCATTGCTTCCCCAGTGACACGCCATAAATATATCCCTATAGACTCGACGGCGGCATATATCCATCCATGCCGCCAGCGATCACTGGTGCAACAATGCCAATCCTCACTAACCCTTCTGCTGTTCGTTTAGCTAAAAAGCTATTGCCCCAATTTAGCGGTATCAGCCAAGTACTGATTCGTAGTCAGCTATAGGCCAAATGTTGCTAATACTTCATACCTAGCTGTTTTTCGATTTAAATATTCTAAACCCCCCTTCCAGTATCAGCACAATAACGGCAAGCCAAATTCCTATATAGGTAGGCCATTCACCTGGGTTGATGGTTTCACCAAGCATTATTGCAACGACCAATAATAGTAAAGGTTCGACATAGATAAGCAGCCCGAAAAGACTTAGATTTAGGTATGGTGCAGATAAGGATTGTAACCCGAGCGCTAATGCACTAATTGCACCTAAGCCAATGACTAACCATAGTGGTGAGCTGCTATGACTTAATAAGCTTTCAATCACATAGCCACCACTAAAGATAAAGTAGATACTCACTGGCACACTGAGCATCATATCAAACCATACTCCACCAATGTTATTCGTACCGGTTTTATGTCTTAACCAGAAATAGATTGGGTATCCTAGGCAAATGGCAAGTGTTGGCCAAGCTAATGTTTGGGAAATGGCGAGTTGATTTAACACACCTAGCAATGCAAACAGGCAAGCTATCAATTGCATTCGTGACATTTTGTCTTTAAATGCAAATCGGCCAACGACCACCATAGTGATGGGCATAATAAAATAGCCAAGTGACACCGCTAAGCCATATCCATTGCTGGGAGCCCACATGAATAACCAAAGCTGAATGCCGATTAAAAAGCTTGATGCTATTCGAGTTAACCAAAAGTGCTTTTCACGGATTATTCGCTGATAAATAACGATGACTTGCGACCAGTACCCCTGCACGCCGATAAAAACCGTTAAAAGTGGAAGCGTAAATAGTATGCGCCAACCATAAATTTCCTCACCACTGAGAGCGTCCAATAGGGCGGTATAAGCAAACATCAACGCAAAAAGTGCTGATGCGGCCACATTCAAACTTACGCCGAGCAAGGTATTGGAGATTGGTTTCATGACATCCATAACGCAAAAAGTAATTTAGCTGTATTTTATTGTGTTACCTTTGAAATAAGCTCTCTAAGTTGATGCTATTTCCGATAAAATTTCTCACTTGGATGTCAATATGTCACTCGATAAATACGACCATGCTCTTCTCGCGTTACTCCAACTGAACTGCCAAACCCCTCTACGGGAGTTGGCGGAAGCCGTTCATTTATCTACGGCATCGGTTCAGCGTCGTATTCAAAAGCTGAAAGACAGCGGTTACATTCAATCTATGACCGCCATTTTAGATCCCGATAAGCTAAATAAAGTCATCACCATTTTTGTTGAAGTTCAGGTTGAAAAAAACGATATGAATACGCTTCGGCAGTTAAAAAAAGACTTTTCTGGTCCAGAAGTTCAGCAATGTTACTACGTAACAGGGGATGCCGACTTTATGTTGGTGCTGTTAGTTCCTCATATGCAACGATTCCAGGAGATATGTGATCAAATGTTCCACAATAATGCTAACGTAAAATGGTTCAAAACAATTGTGGTGCTGGATAGAGTTAAAGTGACTTTGGATGTGCTGTAATATCGTAGATATATAGCATTTTCTGTTAGTTAGCAGTCGCGAAGTTAATTTTAGCCCACTTGTGACAGCATTAATTGCTCCTGTAAGTTAGCATAGGATCTGGGTTGCCCCTCTGCCACAATCCCTGCTCTAAGCAATTGATCACGAGTTTTTCACCCGACTTTAGTCATTCGAAATCTACAGATGAAAGCAAGGGATCTATCACGTATATGTCCCAAAGTGAGTTGTGTGGTGTCAAGTAGAGATTGTACGATTAAGTCGTACTACATAACCAAAACTGCCAGTTCGTGTATGAGTTAGTACACTTATTGAGATGGCGCGACTGGCGTCATCTCTATCCCGCGAAAAAGCTGATAGCGATCAACATCATCGTCTAAATATTGAATATTCTGCGTCCATTGCCATGCGTTAGCTTGAGCACCCGCCCCCTTTGCCTCGAACAGTAATTGAATTAACGCAGACCGAGCAGTCACCACGCCCTCACCCAGCAAAGAATAATCGCCATTTTGACGATATAAGCTAAAGACTTGCTGCTTCTCTTGGGACACGCCATCGTAATAGGTCAACAACACTTGCTCGCCCTGCTCCCTAAACCACCAGGTTTCACTATAGGGCGCACGCGTGCCAACACTCACAGACAATAACAGCTGCCGCTTATCATGGGAGCAAAATCCGGTGACAGTCACTTTTCGTGGCACTTCCCCCACCTTGGCTGCATCGCCCACCCATTGACCGGTAAACTGAGGGCAAAACTCACTAAAACTCACCTTAGCCGCGTGCGCAGCCAGAGGAATAGTAGCACTCAGTGCAATTGTCACTCCCCATAATAGTCTTAATCGGTTGATTTTATTCTGCATCTACCTAGTCCTCAGCCGAAATATCACCCTAGATTAGCCTGTAATTCTGCCATCAACAAATCACAATTAGCCGACAACTATTCACAGATGCTTACACAAAGCGTCCCGCTATGGGTTATCACTCAGTTTGCTTTCATGCTCGGTTTCTATACTCTCGAATCTGCACTACAAATAAAATCATTATAACTATATGTATGATAAGGAGACTCACAGTGAAGAAGACAGGAATCTTATTGCTCTGTCTGTTGATGCCATTCGGCTCAGCATTTGCGGAGCAGGGTAAACCGCTCTCGGTGGAATTGCTCTGGCAACTTAAGCGTATTGGTAGCCCAGTCGTATCGACCTCTGGTGAGCATATTATTGCGCCAGTCACAGAATATGATCTAAAGGAAGATAAAGGTTCGACCCAGTTATGGCGTTTTGATGGCGAAGGTAAGAATAATCGCGCTATTACAGTCAAAGGGTTAAAGGTGAGCGAGCCCGTGTTTTCGCCCGACGGCAAAACCTTGGCCTTTGTGAGTGAGCGAAATGAAGACGACGCAGGCCAAATCTACCTATTGCCTATGGACGGTCCGGGTGAAGCGCAACGCTTAACCGACATACCTACTGGCGTAAATGGTATTAAATGGGTTGGCAAGCATTTGTATTTCATCAGCAATGTATTCCCAAATCAAACATGGGACGAGATGAAAACCCAACTAAAAGCCGACGAGGATAATAAGGTCTCCGCTCGCCAGTGGAACGCTTTGCCCTACGCTCAGTTTGATCACTGGTTAGATGAACGTCGCCAAGCCCATGTATTTATGATCCCCGCTTCGGGCGGCGAAGTCGAATCCGTGACGCAAGCGCTCGGCCATGAATTACCACGCTCGAGCCAAAGCAGTTCAAGTTACGATATTTCACCTAATGAAGGCTTAATTGCCTTCAGTACTTATGGCTCAGACAACCGTATCGACCCTAAACTGGATATTTTCCTTGCGACGATTGGCAGTGGTAAAGCAGAGAATATCACCCCAGAAAATCAAGCCGCAGATGCTGATCCCAGCTTTAGCCCCAATGGCAAAACGCTGGCTTTTACCCGTCAGAAAATCCCCGGTTTCTATGCCGATACTTCAAGGCTGATGTTACTGGATATCGATAGCCGTAAACTTAATACGCTAACACCAGAGTGGGATCGTTCGGTCAGCCAATTTAATTGGACCCCCGACAGTAAAGGCTTTTATGCCACCATTGAAGATGCCGCCACTAACCGCATTTATCATATCGATGCCAAAAACGGTAAAGTCAAAGCCATTACAGAGGCAACTGACTTTGGCCAACCCGCCATAGGCAAAGACGGTGAACTGATTGCCACCAACGAGAGCTTTTTGCACCCAGCGCGCTTGGTCAGCATTAATCCCCGCAATGGTAAGACGGTACGCCTAGAGAATTTTAATGACGATATTCTCAAAGATGTTGATTTAGGCACTTACGAATCAGTGACCTACAAGGGATATCAAAATCAAGATATTCAAATGTGGGTTCACTATCCCCCCGGATTCGATCGCAGTAAAAAATATCCACTCTTTATGCTAGTTCACGGCGGGCCACACAACGCCATTACTGACGGTTTCCATTACCGTTGGAACGCACAAACCTTCGCTTCTTGGGGATATGTCACTGCATGGCCAAACTTCCATGGATCTAGTGGCTTCGGACAAGCGTTTGCCGATGCGATTAACCCAGATTGGAAGAATAAATCCCTCGAAGATGTGCTCAAGGCGGCAGACTGGTTTAAACAGCAAAGCTGGATAGACAGCGACCGCATGGTGGCGGGTGGCGCAAGTTATGGCGGTTATCTGACCTCAATTATTTTAGGTCAACCACATCCCTTTAAAGCCTTGTTGATCCACGCTGCGGTTTACGACATGTATTCACAAATGGCGTCGGATTTTGCCGTGCACAGCACCCGATTTGGCAACTACTGGGATAATCCTGAGCTGTATAAAGCCATTTCTCCGCATTACTTTGCGGCTAACTTTAACACTCCGACCTTAGTCAGCCATGGCCAACTCGATTACCGAGTACCTGTGGGACAAGGTTTTGAACTGTTCCGCACCCTGCAAACTCGCAATGTGGAATCACGGATGATTTACTTCCCAGATGAAAATCATTGGGTTATGAAACCCAATAACTCTATCTATTGGTATAACCAAGTGAAAGATTGGATGACCCATTATGCTAAGCCGGGCGCGCAATAGCACCTAGAACAGAAAAGCAAAAGGTCTGCACTATGCAGACCTTTTCTTTATTGAATCAAGCCTCGCAATGATGGCTTATTGGCCAAATCCGGTGGCTTTAATATTGACGGTTTGCACTTTGCCGTACTTAGCGGCAATAGGTGCAATTTTAGCCGCATTGCCAATCAGCACAAATTGCAGATCTTTTTGCGGGAAGTAAGTTTTCACTAACCTTTGGGTTTCTTCTAAGGTCAAACCATCCACCTTAGCTTGGAACTCATTGATAAACTTATCATCGAAACCGTACAGATACATGCCTGATAAGAGCCCCGCCAGCTGACCTGAGGTTTCAAACTGAGGCGGGAACTGGCCCTTAACATAGGCTTTAGCCGAATCTAAGGTCGCTTGGTCTACACCTTTTTCCCATAAACGTGCATAAGTTTTTAAGGCTAAATCCATCGCTTCTTGAGTGGTTTCCGTCTTAGTGAAAGTGCTGATAGTAAACACACCCGAGTCGGTATAAGGACTAAAACCTGAGCGCGCGCCATAGGTTAGCCCCGCGTTCACCCGCAGCTCGTCGTTAAGCCAAGAGGTGAAGCGACCACCTAAAATAGTGTTAACTACCGTTAAACCTACATAGTCTGGATTGTCACGACTAATGCCTAAACCCCCAATCACAAAAGTAGTTTCGATTGCATCGGGTTTATCCACCAACAAGACTTTGGCCTCGGTCAACTGAGGCAAACCTTGGTTTAAATCAGGTTGTACCAGTTTTTCGCTGCCCTGCCACTGACCAAAGGTTTGCGTCAGCTTGGCTTTCATCGTCGCCACATCAAAGTCACCCACGACAGTTATCGCGGTATTGGAAGGTTGATAGTAACTCTTATGGAAAGCGCGCAGCTGCGACACGGTTACTTGCTCCAGTGAGTCACGGTTACCCGAAGCCGCATTGCCATAAGGATGTGCACCAAATACGAGCTTATCGAAGTAACGACCAATCACAGCTCGTGGGCTTTCTTTATCTTGCTGCAGCCCAGCAATCGCGCGCTGTTTGAGTTTATCGAACTCGGCGGCATCAAAATCAGGCGTTAACATCGCCGCGCTAAATAAGCCCAGCATCAAGTCAATGTCCTTCGCCATAAAGTCAGCACTCAGATAACTGCCTTCCTTATCCGCTTCGGCCACTAAGCTTGCACCGAGAAAATCCACTTGCTGCTCGATATCTGCCTTAGATTTCCCCGCCGCACCTAACAGCAAGCCTTCTGCTGTCATTTGTGCCACGCCTGCGGTGGTGTCATTCACAGCACCGGCGCGTACCACGGCATTTAAGGTAATTAACGGCACTTCGCGCTGCGGCATTAAGTACACAGTTAAGCCGTTATCTAACACAAACTTATCGTAACTTGGCATCGCAAAGCTGCCAGTATCGACCCGCTTTGGTGCCGATGTCGCCGCGCAGCCCGCTAAGACTAAGCTTGTGCCTAAAGCCAATGCTGCCATTAACTTAGACGATTTCCCAAGTGATGCCATCTTAAGTGATTTCACTGCTGTCGATTTCATAGGGAAGACTCCTCGGTTGCCGCCAGCACAGCCACAGTGCGATTCGATTTACGTAAGTAGGTTTGGGCAACTCGTTGAATATCCGCAGGCGTCACCTTGTTATAGGCTTCAGGTGCATTAAATAACTTGTCGTAACTGCCAAAATACATCTCATAGGTGCCTATGGTATTAGCCTTACCATTAATGGTTTCCATCGAACGATAAAAATCCATCAACTTAATATTTTTAACTTTATCCAGTTCTTGCTGGGTCACGCCCGTTGTCGCAATCGCATCGATTTGTTCAATCAACGCATGCTCCAGCGTCGAGGCTTTCACCTCAGGTGTAGCAACGCCCATCACATAGAAGAGGTTAGGATCGACCGACATCGGCATGTAGGTTTGCGCTTCTAAGGCCACTTGTTTATCAACCAATGATTGATATAAACGCGAGCTATTACCTTGGCTTAGAATCGAGCTTAATAAGTCCAGCGCATAAAAATCCGCATGGGTTGCCGCCGGAATATGGTACGCCAACATTACGTTAGGTGTGCTGACCGATGCCTTCTGCACAAAGGTGCGACGCTCACCCTTTTGCTCAGGTTCGACAGTGCGAATCGCTTTAGGCGGAGTCTGTGCCGGAATAGGCGCAAAGTACTTGTCTGCCAAGGCTTTTACTTGGGCAAGCTTTACATCACCGGCAATCACGACCACGGCATTGTTCGGCGCATAATAGGTTTTATGGTACTGAACTAAATCTTCCAGCGACCAAGCGGCAATATCCGACTCATGGCCGATCACCGACCACGAATAAGGGTGAGCTAAAAACGCCACGCCTTTGATTTCGCCTTCAAGGGCATTCCAGTTAGAGTTTTCTAAGCCAGTGGAACGCTCCGACTGCACTACGCCACGTTCGCTATCGACCATGGCTTGGTTGATATCTAAGTTAGCGATGCGGTCAGCTTCGAGATCGAACATAGTTTCGAGCGCATTGGCGGGGAACCAATCGGTATAAACCGTCATGTCTTCAGTGGTATACGCATTGTTCGCGCCACCTGCTGCTTCCATAGTACGGTCGAACATTTTTGGGCCGTACTTTTTCGAACCGTTGAACATCATGTGTTCGAAAAAGTGCGAAATTCCAGTAATGCCGGGCACTTCGTTACGTGAACCGACCTTCCAAAATAAATACATGTTGGCATTGGGAATAGAGGCATCTTCTAGCACCATGATTTTCATGCCGTTATCTAGCGTGAAACTCTTAATGTCTTCTGCCGTGGTGGCCTGTGCTTGGCTTAGGGGGTTCAAAAGTCCCATGGCCAAAACCAGAGCCGATAGCGTGCACTTCATCTTGTTCGCTCCTTGCTGTAAATATCCACATATAGAGGTAAATTGTTTAACAAATCAAGCGCAGGAAGCTTATCCCGCGCCGATTTTTTGTAAGCTCAAGTTATACCGCAGCGCTTACGGAATAATACGTTAGCCACTTATTGGGCTTTGAGTGCCGTTAACGCCACTTTGGTCATGGCCTCAACGCCCACTTTTAGCGCGCTTTCATCCACATAAAATGCCGGCGAATGATTGCTGGCCGCCGTTTCAGGGTCCGTTCCCTTTGGCGTCACCCCGAGGAAGAAAAACATCCCCGGCGTTTCTAAGGCATAGTAAGCAAAGTCTTCGGCACCTGTGATTAACCCGGGTTCAATCAGCATCTTATCGCCCACCACGCTCGCAAGCACGGGCCGCATACTGGCGACTAATTCGGGATTGTTAACCACCACAGGATAACCTTGGTGGATCTCTGTGGTCGCAGTCGCACCAAGCGTTTTTGCCGATAACTCGGCCATTTGCGCTAAACGCAGTTTAATATCGGCGCGCATGGGTTGGTCGAAGGTACGAATCGTACCAATCAGCTCGACTTCATCGGGAATAATATTAGAGCGTATGCCACCATTAACCGCACCAAAACTCACCACGGCAGGGGCTTTAGTGATATCCACCTGACGGCTGACGATCGTTTGCACATTGGTAATAATTTGCGCCGCAGCGACAATAGGGTCGACCCCATTCCAAGGGCGCGAACCGTGGGTTTGGCGGCCTTTCACTTTGATGGTAAAAGAATCCTCACTCGCCATCGCAGGGCCACTGCGTAGGCCAATCATGCCACTCGGCATGCTCGAGGTCACATGCATACCAAACACTTGGGCAGGTTTACGCTTAGCAAACAGCCCTTCCTTTAGCATCAATTCTGCGCCGCCTTCTTCCCCGTCTGGCGCGCCTTCTTCGGCAGGTTGGAAGATAAACATCACATCACCCGCGAGGCTGTCTTTCACTTTCACGAGGTTTTCAGCCACGCCCATCAACATTGCCACATGGGTATCGTGCCCACAGGCATGCATCACCCCCACTTTTTGATCACGATAGGTATCGGTCGCTTTAGAGGCAAAGGGCAAATCAACCACCTCAGTCACAGGCAAGGCATCCATATCCGCCCGAATCGCAATCAAGGGACCGGGCTTGCCGCCTTTCAGCTTCCCGCCTTTCAAAATGGCCACCACGCCCGTATGCGCCACACCCGTTTGTACTTCTAATCCTAAGGATTTCAGATGTTTTTCAATAATCTTGCTGGTGCGAAACTCACGGTTAGACAACTCAGGATGTTGATGCAAATCACGACGCCAGTCGATCACCTTTTGCTCCACACCCGCCGCCAACTTAGCCGCATCCGGCATAGCACTGGTCGCCGCTTGTACCGAATTAAAACCCGTGCCCATAAAACTCAAGGCTAAGGCCGACGCGAGTAAGGTCTTGGAAAAACGGGATTTATTTACTAGGGGCTTAAATTCAAATGATGTTGATGCAGCAAGTGATACAGAGGGTAAAGTCATAGCGATAGCCTATTGTTGTTTTTATAAGCTACCTAAACTACACGGACAAGGAGGAATTGTTAATAGATTTAATGATGAAGGTAAATAACACAACAGGTATTAGGGACTAAAAACCGTCAGCAATAGAGATTAAGCACTGCCACTACAGTGACTCGCAGCCAGTCCGTCCATGGATGCTCGAACGTGGCATCCATGCCACGGACGGTCACTTCCATGACAGTGCTTAATGCCGTTAATTCCGGCGTACATATTTAGCTTATTTCTCATCCACAACATCTATTAATGGATGAATCACGCAGTTCTTTAGGCGCAAATTTGCACGACCATAGGCTGATATGCATTCCCTTGTTTCGCATTGAATCAGTTCTCTAGAGATTTGATTCATCTTAAGGGGAAAAACGCCCCAGAATAGCCGCAAACTGGGCAATAGGACGTGGTTTAGCGGCTGACGTGAATCACGTCTGGGGTAGAGTGATTCACGAGCTTAGTTTGAGGCAATTCTGAGTTAGATTTTTCAACACCAAATTGCTGAGTTGCGGACTAGAGAGCATAAAAATTCCTATGTGATAGCGCCAGGAGTCCCACGCAGAGCCAGCAAAACACGCCAAAATCATTCCAAAACGTCACCTTGATTACTTTGGTAGCTGCTCATATTCAAGTTCTAATACTTTTAGCTCTCTAAGTAATTCGGTGACAATTTGGCTAACTTCAACTGATTGCGCATATATTTCGCAACCTTTTCTATGAAGTTCTTCGTTACTTATACCACTAATTTGATCACGAAAATTTTGAAAAAAGGCGTCATGTGCCAACTGATTTCGAGCGTCACATGCTTTTTTAATTTTGGCACTTAATTCCTTATTTTTGCATAATTTTCGGAAATTAGTATTTAATCGTTGAAGGCCCCCTTTTTCTATATTATTTTCATTAAAATCATAAGACAACGTCTCTGAATCTTGAATTTTCAATCGAATAACATCATACGAAGTAGTGATATATTTTCTGAGAATAGATTCTACAAACTGAAACTCTTTTAGTGCACTAAACAGTGCTTTTTCATAATTTTTTTGTAACTCAACTTTATCTAACAACCTAACATTCCCCTTGAGTAGTTAACGCCTTTCACATCGTAGTCAGAGTGAGTAATATTATGTTTTATATGTATAAGTACACGTAGTATTTGCGATACCAGTTACACCATTATATTCATGAGCCGTTATATTCACTGTGCTCCAAGATACAGGGGTATACTCTTTAGCTACTGAATTTAGTACATCAGAGCACTCTTGGTAATCAGCTTGTGTATCAGGGAGGAACCTATGAACACTACGAAAAGCTACAACAATAAACCCTTGTTCAGTATGTTTGCTGCTGTATTCTGAAGTCGCATCATACGTTACTGGACCAACATGATTTACTAGCTTTAACGTAGGTGCGGCACAGCCAGAAAGAAACACCAAAAGGCATGTAGATAATAAAGATTTTAAGTTCATGATATTCTATATCCTAACGGTATTTTCGTTCGAGATATTATCTAATTTTTTCATAACAAAAGACACAATTAGAAATTATATCGGTGATAATTTACTGGCGCATATCATTTCATTATTGCGTATGAGTGTTTACCTCATTGAGAGAACCAGACTAGGTAAGTTTGATTCACGGATTTTAACGACCATGTATTTAAACCTCGTCCTAAAGACATTTTATAAAAACCTTCAGGTCACATATTTTTATTGATAAATTTCTTCAAACCATCGGACTGGCGGCGCGCTGTTAAACAAGGCCAAGACGCTATATATCATTGGTAAAATAGACCAATTTACCTTGTCTATTTTGTCGCAATGCCATAGTCAGCACGAAAGGATTTCAACCCTCGGCTTGAAAATTGTAGGGCACGGGTGTCGAGGGCTTTCTCTGCCCAGCCTTTAGCCAAAATATCCTTAAGAACCCATTGACCTAGAACACCAGCAAGATGACTGCGACGCTCGCTCCAATCGAGGCATGACTTACATAAAGGACGGCGAGATTGACGACTTTTCGGTACATCGAATACATCATCTGGTGCACCCAGCAACGAGTGTTCTACGCCACGTTTGGCAAAAAAGGTCATCCCTGCTGCGGTGATTTTTGTTTCGCCCCCTTCATGGACGATCAAATCCTGCCGACTTAAGCTGTCGTAAAGTGCAACCCCCAATTCACCCGCGAGATGATCATAACAAACGCGAGCCAGTCTCAATCTAGGGTCCGCGGGCCCACGGATTACCTTAGGGCTCGCAATGGCAACGCTCATGTTGAGCAGACTTTCCAACAGTTCGGCCACTTGGCGACTCTGCAGCTGAAAATACTTATGCCTCCCCTGCTTACGCACGAGTAATAGTTCGCCTTCAACCAACTTAGTTAAATGGCTGCTGGCAGTCTGCGGTGTGATGTCTGCTTCAAGAGCCAGTTCTGTCGCCGTCAATGCCTGTCCGCCCATAAGAGCAATCAACATACGTGAGCGGGCGGCGTCACCAATCAAGTTGGCAATAAAGGCAATATTTGGTTCCATGCTTGTAATCTCATTCGGGGACAGTTCGATAACCATCGAAGCATTAAGTTTTCAGGTAATTACAATGCAGCTAAAACCTTTACCACACAAGTCAATGGCGCCAAACACTATGAAAATTACCTGTTTTATCGAATACAAAATAGACCCCTTCAAATTGGAACAATTTGCCCAATATGCTGAAAACTGGGGCGATATTATTCCAGCCTACGGTGGCGAACTCCTTGGCTACTTTCTGCCACACGAAGGCACCAATGACACTGCATATGGTCTCATTAGCTTCGATAGTCTGGCCCACTATGAACGCTATAGAGACAAACTGAAGACAGAAGCCGCAGGCAAGGCAAATTTTCAGTTGGCCAAGCAAGGAGAATTTATTTTGAGTGAAAAACGCAGTTTCCTAAAGCCGATAGCCAATACCTATCAAAGAGCTGCGGAGACAAAACTATGATGGTAGTTATTTTTGAAGTCGTGCCGAATCCCGGCTGCCAAGAAAAGTATTTAGAGATAGCCGCCGACCTGAAATCGAGCCTGAGTAACATTGAAGGATTTATTTCAATCGAACGGTTTCAGAGTATGGTCAATCCCGAACGCTTATTATCGCTGTCATTCTGGGAGAATGAGGCTGCGGTACAAGCTTGGCGACAACAGATATATCACCGGGAGGCACAAACTCAAGGACGCGAACAATTATTCGCCGATTATCGCCTGCGGGTTGCCGAAGTTGTTCGTGACTATGGCATGTTCGACCGTGCTCAGGCACCAAGGAGCAACTGATATGCTGCTACTTGAGTATCTGAACGCCCATTTTTATACTCGGCAACAACTGCTCGAAGTGACAGGGCAGACAGAAGCTAGGTTGATTAACTACCAAACTCAAGGCGTTATGCCTGCATGCTCCTATCGACTGCAGCTCAGCATAGTTTGCGATTCCGTCTTTGGCACACATAATGAACAGCTGGCAATTGAATACTATGCCAAAGGCTATGGCGCTTGGTTAACTATGCTGCATCAACTCGATACAGACACAGACATTTATCCCATCTTTCAGCGGCGCTATCTTGAAGCCATTGAAAAATTAACCGCCCCAGAAGGCAACGGCCTCGAGCGGATTCCAGACACCAATCTAGCGCAACATATACAGCAGGAATGGGAGCATTTCCTAGCGGGCACCTATGGCTTATGTACTCAATCTGGATTACCGGAAGATATTGCCGCCAAAGAACTCGCCATAATCACAATTAACGCTTTAACCAGTAAAGACGAGCTGAGTCATAACGAGTTACTCAAACTGACAACGGCAGTCACGCTGCTAGATGAGGTCAGCGCTGCATTTGCGCCGCACGAAAAATCCCGAAGTTCCCGCTATCGTCTAGTGGATGAAATACGTCGGCGTTATCGACTAGCGGATCACGCCAACACATAGCCTTAGCTGCAAAGGAAATGATTTTAGTTAAACCGCTACGACTGCATTAATTTACTTTATGCATCTCTTTATATAAGAACACTACGTCTTTATCGATGATTTCTAATCGCCAGCCATAGTGATGCGCGATCCACTCAAAAGTCGCTTCGGCGTAAAAATTGATGTGGGTGGGATCGTTTTTATAGTGCCAGCGGGCAAATGCGATTTTATCCTGCACACGCTTGGTCATGACCGCCAAAATGCCATTAGGTTTTAATAACCTATCGAGCTGAGTAAGCAAACCTGCGGCACCACTCACGTGTTCAATGACTTCGGTCAAGGTAATAAAGTCGTATTGGCGGGCTAATGTTTCGGGATTATTGGCGTAATAAAGGTCGTAATTATCTATCTGATAACCGCGCGCCTTTGCCATTAGACTCAATGCCTTACCTTCTCCACAGCCAAAATCGAGCCCTTGGGCCGAAATGCTAACACGGCTAAGTAGTGGCTCGAGTGTGCGATTTAAAAATGTTTGATAGCCGAGATCATCGGCATGATTCTCGTGCTTATCGTACTCGGCTTTTTCTGCCTCGGCCGAAAGATAAAACTCAGAAGGCACGCTCACCAGTTGGCAGGTTTGGCATTGCAGGTAACTGCGCTTCCTATCTTGATGATAAGCGAGTAATTCAACGCCATGACATAAGGGGCAGATATTCAACAACAATTCCTAGGGATAGTAAGGTGCATAGTAATGTGCATAGTAATGTGCATAGTAATGTGCATAGTAATGTGCATAGTAATGTGCATAGTAATGAGAATAGTCGTAATGCCCACAAATAATGCTAGCACTGACCAGCTGAAATCGACTATATCGATGGCCTGATTAAGGTTTAGGGATTTTACGCTCTTTTGCGGCGGCTTCTTTTGCTTCCCGTAAATATTTTTGCTCGCGACTTTCTCTTTCGTCGAACTGTTTTTGTGCCTTAAGTTTTTGCTGCGCTTCCCAATCGTTGGTTTGGGATTGTTGCTTAATTTTATCTTCCCGCTCTGTCGTCTCTTTAGTGGCTTGACGGGCCTTTTCTAATTGAGCCTGTTCTAATCGCTGTGAGTCGATGCGTGCCTTATCGGCTTTTTGCTCTAGGGTCAATCTAGGCTTTGGCGCCTCGGCGGCATTTGTTAACGCGAGATGAAAACTAAAGATGAGGACTAGCGATATTAATATTTTAGAGATTAACACTTTAAATAAATACGCCATTTCCTGTCTCCTTTATTCGATAATTGAATGAATCAATGATAAAAGCCAATTCACGCAAGATGTGCAAAACATAGCATAAAATCTGCCTAAGCTTGAAATATGCAGCAGGTGTTCTTAAAAAATATGCTTGAATACAAGTCTTAAACTACACTTTTTAAGTTTCTATTTGAGTGAAACAACAATTAGGTTTATTTTTAACCCCATTGGAATGATGTACTATTGGGCAACTTCGTGTTCAACGAAGACCTAAAAATGGGATGTGACTATTTTGCGTCACAAGGGAGTATCCTGAATGATCAGATGGCAACACTTACTTAAGAAACTCAGTACAGATGATCCTGTACTGCAAGAAAAGCTGTCTCTCTGGCAAGCACATCCCCATAAAACCCCCTTAGCCTTAATTCAAGGCTTTAGCTTTATTAGTGCCAACCAAGCCACCCTCAGTTATTTTGAGACTGAATACGATGCTTTTGTAAATGCGACTCCCTATGATTTTTCTCCGAGGATCCAATCTTCAGGCCGCAATAGTGTTGAATTTGCGCGGGAAATGATCCTTGAAGCCATTGCTGGCAATAATGTTGAATTCAACTGGCTGCACATGAGCCAACAAGGCAATGAACTGCCGACTCGAATTAATCTCTATCGCTGTTATCTGCAACAACAGCCCGTGGTACTCGTTGAATTACAAGCTCTTAATCGCCGCAATCAAATGCGCGAAACGATTTCTGATGGTTTTGCTCATATTCCCAAAGAAATTTTGTCGACCACGCTCGAAGAAAGTGCCGAAGCTGTGTATATCACTGACACTGATAATCAAATTTTGGCTGTCAATAAAGCAATGTGCCGTATTTGCGGCTATAGCGCTGAGCAGCTCATCAGTAAAACCCCTGAATTTTTAGAGGTAAGAACCCATAATATGGGGGAAGAAACCGAATGCCAAATCGCCTTGAAACAAAGGGGATTTTGGCAGGGCGAAACGTGGAAAAGACGTTCAGATGGCAGTAACTTTCCTGCTTGGCAGAGCAGTCGTAAAATCGTCACTGAAGATAATGCTCATTATAATGTGAATATTTTCAGTGATATTAGTACTAAAAAACTATTAGAAACCCAGCTAACAACTCGGGCTATGTACGATACCTTGACTGGATTACCTAACCGGTTCCATCTCAAACAGATCCTCAATAGTGCCCTCGAAAAACTTAAAACAGATCCCCTCGCACTGGGCGCGTTGATGTTTTTAGATCTCAATGGTTTCAAGAATATCAATGACAGCTTCGGTCACTCCATGGGCGATAGAGTATTACAACTCGTCGCAGCCAGACTCGAGGCGGGTTGCATCGAAAAGGCCGATATAGCCCGTATGGGAGGAGATGAATTTACCTTAGTGCTGCAAGACTGTAGCTGTAAAGATGAAATTCAGCTGTTTGCAGAGCAGATTCTCAGCTTATTTGAGAGCCCCTTTGAAATTGAAGGCCAAAAGTTCTTCCTCGGCACTAGCATAGGCATTGCGCTATTTCCTACCCACAGTAACCAAGCGGGACAACTGATTAGTCTTGCCGATACTGCCATGTATTGCGCTAAAAAGAGCTTACCGCATCTCGTGTTTTACGATAAGGAAATGAGCCTAGCAGCCGAGTTAAAATTACAGTTAATCAATAACCTAAGGCATGCGCATAGCCTAAAACAATTCACTCTCGCTTATCAAGCCATAGTCGATTTACACACAAATCAAACTATTGCTGCCGAAGCCCTGCTCCGCTGGCAAAAGTCACCGACAGAATATTATGAAGCTGCCGACTTTGTGCCACTGCTTGAGGAAACAGGATTAATTGTCAGCATTGGCCAATGGGTATTAGAACAGGCCTGTGTACAAGCGGCCCTCTGGCGAGCACATTATCAACCCGACTTTAGAATTTCAGTCAATGTGTCACCACTGCAATTAGAACACTTAGATTTTATCGACCAAGTGATAAATGCCTTAGAAATGGCGAAGTTACCTGCTGAAGCACTGATTTTAGAAATTACCGAATCGGCATTGTTACGACAACCGGAGCAAGCAAGACTCACACTCAATCGTATCAAAGCGTTAGGTGTCAGCATTGCCATCGATGATTTTGGGACTGGGTTATCGTCACTCAGTCGCTTAGGGACTTTGCCAATAGACAGCGTCAAAATTGATGCCGAGTTTGCCTTGCGCTTAAACGAAGTCTCAGGACAAAAGCTCTGCAATGCTATAGTGCAACTCGCACAAGCACTCGACATTCACTTCGTCGCAGAAGGTATTGAAACTCAACAACAAAAAGACATAATGACTGACATGGGCCAAGGTTTCGCCCAAGGATTTCTATTTGGCTACCCGAGTTCAGTTGAAAACTTCACCCAAGCCTTTCTTGCTGAAAAACGCTTAGCCTAGAACAGATTTAGGACTGCCGATGTTCGCATCGGCTCGATAATCCGACTTGCGTACCAAATTATCGCTCTAAACGTTTACAACGGAAAACGAAAGATTTCGCTAAGGTTTTATCGAAATATTTTGATGGGGCGCGAACTAAGGGGAAAGATTTTCTTGCAGAAAACATATGATTTAAGCTCGATAGCCCTGCCAGCACGCCATTTACTAATAGTAATGAATGGAATCACTCCCCTGCAAAGCAATTGGCTGGCAAAGCTATCTCATCATTTGCTGCGCAAATGAATCCCAGTTATTAAACCGTATTTCACATTACGTTAGCGTGATCTGAATAAGATTTTGACTATTTTAATTCGTACGGAGTCTCAAAACTCAATAACTTAAAAGCACTAATTCATACTTAAAAAATCTAAGACTCAATAGCCTTAACCCCATCAACTATACCTTACCATTGGATTCATTTGAGTTCTGATAACGAGCCTGCACTGTACTCGGCATCGCCTTAATCCGCAGTTCCACCATAGTATCAAATGCCATCATTAACGGCTGAACATCAAGGGTAGGATCTAGGGCGCTTAACATATAAGCGCAAGCTTCTAAGGTCGATAAACTATCGCTACGACTCGATTTACGGATCCGATAGCGCGATTCATAACCTTCAGCCAAATGCACCGCAGGATACTGGGCTAACCAAGGATTCAGCTGCAGCATTTTGAATGCCTTGCGCCAAGTGCCATCGAGCAACAGCAATATACAATCAGGATTAATACTTTGCTGTTCAACACTTACACTTAACGCAGAGGGATAGACGAGATAAATAGGCTTATTACACGCCGCTAAATATTCCCGTAAACCGTTGAAATCAGACTCGCTTTCACCCACATAAACTTGCGTTTTAGGTACAGCAAGACTCAATACCCGCACACTATTCTTCTTATGCTCGACTTCACTCGGGTGCTGTAAAACCACCAACTGAGTTATTGGAGAGATAGGCTGAACGCTCGCACATAAGCAAGCATTTTGCGGATAACGACAGATAGCACAATAGTGACGGGACAAGCTTTACCCTCGATTTAGTGAGTTATTTTACGAGTATACCAAAGGATAAAAGGGTATTAGACACAATAAAAAATACCCACAGTTCGCGGTCAAACAAACTGTGGGTAAAGGGTGTACTCTGTAATTAATCAGTGCCGCGAACTAATGCTCGCCAACTAACTGCTCTTGGTGCCAGTGGTCGAATCGACTCAGCGCCATCATCAACAATAAACCGATAGAAAACACGCCCATGACGAGTGCCACTGCGTAAGGTGCAGTTAAATTCGTTTGCTGTATAAGTCCAGCTAAAACGGATGCACCACTCATCTGAATAAAACCTAGCATAGCCGCGGCAGTCCCCGCTCGCTCACCGAAAGCTGACAGCGCCATACTCGTCGCGGGGCCGAGTAAGAAGGCAAATCCCACACATAACAACATCATAGGTAACATGAAGTTAAAAGCTGCTGCCATCCCTGTATTTGGGCCAAACTGTTGGCCCGCCACTGTCGCCACTGAAGACAAAACGAGTAAAGACAGAGCCAAAATAACCGTTGGACGATTACCCAGTTTGCGAATAACGATCGGTGCCGCAAAACAGGCCACTATATTGAACACAGCATTGAGCCCGAATAAACCACTAAACGCCAGCTCAGAAACCCCTAAATGCCCAATCAACCACACAGGCGCATAAGACACATAACTCAAAATAGCCGCCATAGCCGACATACAAGCAAAGGCATAAAACAAAAAGTGGGTGTTACCGAGTACAGGTTTGAATCTACCCCAACGGTAAAGTGGGCCAGTAGTAACAGTGTTGGCTGGACGAGTCTCAGGTAAGCGATAACCAACAACGAGCATCATCAACATGGCATATAACGTCATGAAAACGAAAGTTGAACGCCAGCCGAATTGCATCGCTAGCAAGCCACCTAAGGTTGGTGCTAAAGCTGGGATCACGCAAATCGCACCATTTAAGTAACTGTAAATTTTAGCGCCTTCTTTTTGTGAGTAGCAGTCGCGCACCGCACTAAACACCACGATAGAAGTTGAACAGGCGGCTAAACCTTGCAGCACACGAGCAATCTGTAACCAATGAAACTCGATGGCCGCGGCAGCGAGAAGACTACTTGCGCCGTAGAGTAAGACCCCGAAAATGGCCACAGGACGGCGGCCATAACGGTCGGCTAATGGCCCAATCAACACTTGGCCTAAGCCCATGGCGAATAAAAACAATACGAGTGTGGATTGCACATCACTGGCAGATACGGCGAATTCTGTCGCCATAGTTGGCATTGAAGGTAAATAAATATCGATGGCTAATGGGCTGAGCAGCACCATAGACATCAGGATAGGTAACAGATTGCGCCGCATAAATAATCTCAGTTGATCAGGGAAAGGTATTTCAGTGGGCGCTATTTTAATTAACTCAAGGTATGAACAGAAATGGTATAATTTCCAAAGTAAATTTCCTCTGAGGAATATCTGTGAATATCGACAACTTAGCCAGAATCGATTTGAACTTGCTGGTCATACTCAAAGTGCTGCTAGAGGAGCAAAGTGTCACTCGCGCCGCCAGCCGATTACATATAAGTCAGTCAGCCCTCAGTAAGAGCTTAAATCGACTCAGAGAAACCTTAGATGATCCTCTATTTCAGCGCACGGCGCATGGCTTAAAACCCACCGCGCACGCCCTCATTCTTGGGCAAAAACTGCCGAATATATTGCAAGACTTGTATCAACTCACTCAGCCTCCGACCTTTAATCCTGCCAGTAGCAATCGACAATTTTCTTTTGCCATGGTGGAAAGCGCCTATGAAACCCTAATCCCATATTTTATCGGCCCTATGCTGACCACGGCACCCAACGTCAAACTCGACTCCTATGTCTGGACCGAAAAATCGATGCAGGATTTGCAGCAAGGGCAAATCGACTTTGGCATTTCAGGGCGAGATTTGCATCCACTGTCGGATTTTCAAGTGGATCGCCTGCCCGAAGGGATTGCCTATCAAACATTATTTACCGATCAACAAGTCTGCTTAGTGCGAGAGGATCACCCGCTGATGGCGGCGCTCACCTCAGAACAATGGAATTTACCCCTTTACCTCGATATGGCCCATGTGCAGGTTCGTTGTGAAGGTAGTGATTGGTGGGCACTGGATTACTTTCTTGCCGATCTTGGGCATAGACGCCGGATCAGCACGACTGTACCCGACTTTTATGGTGCAGCCAGCGTTTGCGCCCACAGCAATTTAATCTTCACTCTGCCTTCGAGCTTTGCCCGTCACGCCTGCCAACTTTATCCGCTCAAACAACTGCCACTGCCTTTCGAATTTATGCCAATGGCCTATGTGTTGTTATGGCATCAAAGAAATGATGAAGATCAAGGGCATAAATGGATTAGAGAAACCATTTGTCAAAGTGTGGCTAAGTTATTCAATCCCACAGAAATGCTTTAACACGACAAAAACGGTCAGTAAAAAGCCCGACAAAGCAAAGGCTTTATCGGGCTAATATCGAGGCACGCTATTAAGAATAGCGATTACAGAATAAATGTCGCGACTTGCGCATTCAGGTCATTAGCGCGAGCTTTTAACCCTCTCGCCTGTGCCAAATCTGCCATGGCCGACGCGGTAATCTCATCGGTCACATCTTTAATCGCAACCGTATTCTGGGTTATTTCACCCGTCACTTGAGTCTGTTCTTCCGCTGCGGTAGCAATTTGGCCTGCCATATCTGAAATCACGTTGACCGCTTGTGTGATCTCTTCAAGGGCTTTCGCCGCGGCATT
>NZ_JBHFFD010000072.1:0-47849 GCF_043359565.1 Shewanella sp. S23-S33
TGTTTATAAGGAGTTGAGCCCGATAAGCTGTTCTCGTTATAAACACATATAGAAAGTGGTTGCGGGAGCCGGATTTGAACCGACGACCTTCGGGTTATGAGCCCGACGAGCTACCATGCTGCTCCATCCCGCGTCCGATATCTATCTGTATTACTTTACTATTTTTCTTTTAAATGGTTGCGGGAGCAGGATTTGAACCTACGACCTTCGGGTTATGAGCCCGACGAGCTACCATGCTGCTCCATCCCGCGTCCGTCTTCAAAGCGGGGCAGACTATAACGGCAGCGCCTTGGCATTGCAAGGACGAAGATCGAAAAAGGTGGTGAACGCTTAAATATAAAGCGGAGTGGGGGGCTTTCATACAATTTAGACATAAGTTAGGGATTTTTCGTTGATTATCTTAAGTCGAGGATGAGACTAAATGGGGTTTCGACTAATAACTGTTTATCTTTTATGTATTCGAGCAGGTATAATGTCGCTTTGATTTTGACTGCGTACTGATTATCCCATGCTTAATTTTTTTGCCGCCGCCCCTAAGGGCTTTGAATATAGCTTAGCCCAAGAGCTGACAGAATTTGGTGCGACTGAAGTAAAAGAGAGTGTTGCTGGTGTGTATTTCACTGCCCCCTTAGCTTTAGCGTATCGGATTACTTTATGGACACGTTTAGCCAGCCGTATCGTGTTGGTTATCTATAAAGGTAGCTGCGAGTCGGCAGAGCAACTTTATAATGCCGCCTATTGTGTCGATTGGCCGGCGCACTTTTCCAATAAAAGCACTTTTAGTATCGATTTTCATGGTACGGGTGGTTTTATTAATAATACCCAGTTCGGCGCACTCAAGATTAAAGACGCGGTTGTGGATAGATTTCGGGACGATGACGTTGAGCGCCCAAATGTGTCACGCGTCGATGCTGACTTTAAAGTTGATGCCCATTTTCGTAATGGCGTAATCACGATTGCGATGAACTTCTCTGGTCCATCATTGCATCAACGTGGCTATCGTTCTACTACTGGTGAAGCGCCTCTGAAGGAAAACTTAGCCGCCAACATGTTAGTACGCAGTGGCTGGCAAGCAGCGCCTTCGACCTTGCTCGATCCTTTCTGTGGTAGTGGAACTGTGCTGATTGAAGCTGCTTTAATGGCGGCCGATATTGCCCCAGGCTTACAGCGTAGCCGTTTTGGGTTTGAACATTGGCGTCGTCATGATAAAGCTGTGTGGCAAGAAATCGTTGAAGAAGCAAAAGCGCGTGCCTCATTAGGCGTGAAACGTTGCGAGATTAAATTCTACGGCTCAGATATCGATTCTCGCTTAGTTGCGTTAGCCAAACGTAATGCCGAAAATGCCGGTGTACTCGAGTTAATTGAGTTTCAAGTTGCAGATGCGTTGACGATAACACCGCCTGCAGAAAGTGGATATTTGATCACTAACCCACCTTATGGTGAACGTTTAGGCAATGTGTCTGAGTTATTGCAGCTTTACTATCAGCTAGGCGACAAGTTTAAGAAAGAGTTTGGCGGCTGGAAAGTGGCCATGCTGTGTAGTGATATCGAGCTGGTATCATCACTTAAGCTTAAAGCCGACAAACAGATGAAGATGTTCAACGGTGCTCTAGAATGTGCCTTTAACATTTATACCTTACATGCGACCAGTACACGTCGTGATACGCCAGTGCTGCCAGACGGCGTCGACATTGCCGATATCGCCCCTGCATTTGCTAACCGCATTAAGAAAAATGCCAAGTTATTAGAGAAATGGGCGAAAAAAGAAGGCATCGACAGCTATCGTATTTATGATGCCGATATTCCTGAATATAACGTCGCAGTAGATAAATACTTAGATTACGTGATTATTCAAGAATATATGGCACCAGCAACTATACCTGAAGCCGTAACCAAGCGTCGTTTAAGCGATGTATTGTTAGCACTGCCGTCGGCCATTGGTATCAATCCGAACAAGATGATCATGAAGACGCGTGAGCGTCAAAAGGGCACGAGTCAGTATCAAAAGCTGGATGAGCGTAAGTTAGAGCTTATCACCACTGAATATGGCGCTAAGTTCAAACTGAACTTAACCGGTTATTTGGATACAGGTTTATTCCTCGATCACAGATTGACACGCCGTTTAGTCGGTCAAAAATCTAAGGGACGCCGTGTACTTAACCTGTTCTCTTACACAGGTTCTGCTTCTGTGCATGCGGCGCTTGGTGGGGCTAAATCGGTGACGACGGTGGATATGTCAAATACCTATATTGCTTGGGCGAAGGACAACTTTGCACTCAATGGACTGCAAGGTAAGCAGTATGAGTTTGTTCAATCTGACTGCATGCAGTGGATCCGGGATTGCCGTGAACAGTACGATCTGATTTTTATCGATCCGCCGACCTTCTCAAATTCTAAGCGTATGGAAGATTCATTCGATGTGCAGAGAGACCATGTGAACTTACTGGCATCCTTAGTGAAACTGCTCAGCCCAACGGGCGAGCTAGTGTTCTCTAATAATAAACGTAAGTTTAAGATGGACATAGAGGCGCTGACAAAGATGAACATTAATGTGAAGAATATTGATGACGTGACTTTGCCTATGGACTACAAACGTAATCCACATATTCATAATACTTGGCTTATCACCCATGCCTGAGTTGACTCAAGCAGAATTAGATAACAGGCATTATCTGCTATATCACACAGAGGGATGTCATCTGTGTGAACTGGCCGCGGCCTTACTGGACGCGGCCGATATTGGCTATCGGGCCATAGATATTTGTGACGATGAATACCTCGCGCAGCGTTATGGCGTATCGATCCCTGTGCTTAAAGCTTGGGATGATAGAGAATTACATTGGCCATTTAACGCAACGCAATTACAAGAGTTTACAGGAGCTTAGTTTGAGTCTGGTTCGTATCAATAGTGGCTCTTTAGCCTATGGTTACACTCCGTTGTTACAAAAAGCGGATTTTACTATTCAACGCGGCGAGCGCGTGTGTATTGTTGGCCGTAATGGTGCTGGCAAGTCGAGTTTATTAAAAGTGTTATCTGGTGATGTACTGCTGGATGAAGGCGAATTCAACATCGCTGGTAATGTGACCGTTAGCCGTCTACAACAAGATCCGCCAAAGGCTGAGCAAGGCACGGTATACGCTTATATTGCTGCGGGATTAAAGGAAGTGGGCGAGGCGCTTGAGCGTTATCATCAACTGTCCCACGATGTGGCCCATGCCGATCCCGAGCAAATGGATCGTATGCTGAATGAAATGCAAGGTCTGCAAGAAACCTTAGACCACTATAATGGATGGCAGCTAGATTCTCGTATCCAACAAAACTGCGAGTTGTTAGGTCTCGATCCTGACAAATCCTTGAGCGAGTTATCGGGTGGTTGGCAGCGTAAAGTGGCGTTAGCCAGAGCACTGGTGAGCGAGCCAGATCTGTTGTTACTTGATGAACCGACCAACCATTTAGACATAGACACTATCGAGTGGCTTGAAAAGTTTTTACTCGATTATCAAGGCGCTATCGTCTTTATCAGCCACGATAGGGGCTTTATTGCCCGTATGGCGACGCGGATTGTCGATTTAGACCGTGGTGTGGTGACCTCATGGCCGGGCAACTATCAAATGTATCTTGATGGTAAGCAAGAATGGTTGCGCGTCGAAGCCGAGAAAAATGCCTTGTTTGACAAGCGTCTCGCCGATGAAGAAGTGTGGATCCGTCAAGGCGTTAAAGCCAGACGTACCCGTAACGAAGGTCGAGTTCGCGCACTTAAGGCGTTACGTGAAGAGCGAAGTGAACGTCTGAATCGTCAAGGCAATGCTAAAATGGCAGTATCGGATACTGAACGTTCTGGTAAGTTAGTCTTTGATGTGACCGATCTTAACTTCAATCTGCCCGATAAAAATCTGGTTAAAAACTTTAATACGACGGTTATCCGCGGTGACCGTATTGCGCTGATTGGGCCAAACGGTTGTGGTAAATCAACCTTGATCAAGCTGTTAATCGAGAAGCTGCAACCGCAATCGGGCGAAATTAAAGTCGGTACTAAGCTCGAAATCGCTTATTTCGACCAATATCGTGAAGCGTTAGATCCTGAGCAAACCGTTGAAGATAACGTTGGTGAAGGTAAAAAGACCATCACGATTAATGGTCAAGACCGCCACATTTTAAGTTATTTGCAGGACTTCTTGTTCTCGCCTATGCGTGCCAGAACGCCAGTGAAAGCGCTGTCGGGTGGTGAGAAGAACCGTTTGTTATTGGCTAAGTTATTAATTCGCCCTGCAAACTTAATCATTCTCGATGAGCCAACTAACGATCTTGATATTGAGACCTTAGAATTGCTAGAGTCGTTGCTCACTGAATACCAAGGTACGTTGTTGCTAGTGAGCCATGATAGGGCATTTATCGACAATACTGTGACCAGTAGCTGGTGGTATGCGGGTAATGGCCATTGGAGCGAGTATGTAGGTGGTTATCAAGATGCCGTGAACCAAGGGGCAAAGTTTTATTCTGAGGAACCTAGTTCGCAAAAGGCGGTCGAAGCTCCTGCGGTTGAAACGAAACCCGTTGAAGTTAAAACTGCAGAACCTGTGAAAGCGGTAAAAAAACTGTCGTATAAGCTACAGCGTGAGTTAGAGTCGCTACCTAATGTGATGGAGCAATTGGAGGCAGAAATTCTCGCATTGCAGACCACTATTGGACATTCAGACTTTTATAGTCAGGCGCAGGATAAAGTCAATCAGGTATTGAGTCTGTTGGCTGATAAAGAAAAGCAATTGGAAGTTTGCTTCGAGCGTTGGGAAGAGCTTGAGTCACTGAAGTAAACCAATAATAAAAATGGGAATAGAATTAATGAAGTCAAAGTTGGATAAAGCCCTTTCCTTGGTTGCCTTAGGTGTCCTTGGTGTATTAAACAGTGCCCATGCTGCACCTGTCTATGAAATCGTTAATATCGATAATTATGACCTGCAGGGCACGCTTGAAGGCACTCGTAACGGTTATGCTTTAGGTGTAAATGCTAGTGGTGAATTAGTCGGTATTTCAAAGGGTAAGAAAAAACTCAGCAGTTCAGATGTCGAAGGCGGCGTGATTGATGTTGCCGACGGTATCGCACCAGAAGAAACCATTACTTATTCTATTACCGCTGCCATTGTTGCAAATAACTTTGCTTTTATTGCTGCAGAAAATGGTGCAGCTGGGGCTTGGTTACCGACATTCGACAGCATTAATGGTACTACACCGCCAAATGATACTGCTGTGATTAACTCTGTTGATACCTTTTATTACGGTATTAATGATGCCGGTATTAAAGTGGGCAGCATGACTGCGCCTGAAAAGAAAACAGAGAACACTGCAACTACTGATGTTACCGATGATTACTGGTATTACCGCGACTATGAGCTCCGCGGTGTGGTAAAAAATGGTGACACTCAAATTGATTTACCACCGCCGTATCATACATTTGTCAATCCTGATACCACTAACGCCATAAAAGAGGTTAAGTTAGGTGGATGGTCTGCAGCAACGGCGGTTAATAACAATAATTTAGTAGCAGGCTACGCCAGTACTGCCATCAGTAAATATGGTAGTGAGCGTGTTACTTACTGTTTAAGTACCGATAATACTTTGCCTTTGGATGTATGCGTTCAACGTGAACAATACCCGAATACAACGGGTACACGTAATATTCAGTACCAGACCCGTGCCTATGTATGGCAAATTGACAATGATGTTGCTACTGGGACTGAGTTACCTTTGGGGCTGACTCCAGCGACAGATAATACCTTGACCTTTACCGCTCAAGCACTGGGTTTGAATGATAATGGTGTCGTTGTGGGTCGCTCACATGTTTATCGTGGTGGTGACACCAATAATTTGCGTCAAGATGCAGCTTATTGGGCTAAAGATACTGAAGGTAAATACCAATACCATTGGATCCCTATGGTCGATTCGATTTCTAGCTCTATTGCCTATGACATCAACGATAGTGGTATTCTTGTCGGTAGTTATCGCAGCTATATTCAAGGTTATTTGCGCGACAAGTTTTTCTATTTTGATACGAATCAAGCTGATGCAACAATAGTAACCCCGAATGATTTCGCCGCTTCTACAACGGATCTTTCGAGTAAACCAAAGGATATTAATAATAAAGGTCAAGTCGTAGGTTATATAGAAACCACCTATGATAAGGAAAAACCACGTCCTAAGGCGGGCTTCCTGTATGAGAAATCTACCGGTGAATTTAGTAACCTTAACAACTTGTTGACCTGTGAATCTAAGGGCTATGAAAAGGGCTCTGATGGCAATTGGACCCGTCATAAGGTTGAATTTACGGATGGTACTGGAAAAGTACTGACTTATAACAGTGATATTCTCGTTGTTGAAGCGACCAGCATTAATGAAGATGGCACCATTGTGGGAACTGCCTTTATTCGTAAGCCTTCTTTCCAGTTAGACTCTAATGGTAATATTATTGTTGGTGAGAATGGTGAACCACTATTTGAACTGAATGGTAATGGTGATCCAGTGACTGCTTATGTTCTACGTATGGTTGTGCTTAAACCTACAAGCAGTGGCGCAGCCTGTACTATGGATGATAGTCAAGATACCGGTAATTTTGAGCGTTCTGGTGCGGCAACGTTAGCTTGGTTATTTGCCTTGCCATTGGTGTGGTTCCGTCGTCGAATTCGTTAAGTTTTAAGCTTCAATTCAGACTAAAAAAATCGAGGCGAAATGCCTCGATTTTTTTTCGCTAGGATCTCAATAGTTTAATAAATAGTCAGTATAATAGCCGATTTTTTGATTGATCTTGGCGTCAAAAAGCACTATTTCTATGGGTGAAGCTTTTGCTTCTATTTTATGTAGAACAGAGGACGCTTGCATGAAAAGACAAAAACGAGATCGTTTAGACAGAGCTTTTTCAAAAGGATTCCAAGCTGGGGTTGGTGGACGCTCTAAGGAGCTCTGTCCATATGCAAATCTTGATTCGCGATCGCAGTGGTTAGGCGGTTGGCGTGAAGGTGTGGATGGCCGAGTTAATGGGCTATTTAATAAATAATTGAGTTTTACTCATTAATTAAATAGCCCAGAACAAGCAAAGTAATGCAGCATATTGCCCTCAGATGAGGGCATTTTTATATCTGTAGTACTGATATCTTCAGTGTATTGGAGTAAGACTGATCAGAATGTAGACGTATCGCTAAAGACACCGACTTTAAGATCGGTTGCACTGTAGATTTGACGGCCATCAACTTCAAGGATTGCATCGGCAATACCCATCACCAGTTTACGGTGAATAGTACGTTTAATATTGAGTTTATAAGTGACTTTCTTAGCGCCTGGTAATACTTGACCCGTAAACTTCACTTCACCTACACCCAGAGCACGTCCTTTGCCTTCCGCGCCTTCCCAGCCTAAATAGAAGCCAACGAGTTGCCACATGGCATCTAGCCCTAAACAACCAGGCATTACCGGGTCGGTAATAAAGTGGCAGTCAAAAAACCATAAGTCTGGATTAATATCGAGTTCAGCGACAATTTCACCTTTGCCAAACTCACCGCCATTATCATTGATAGTAACGATTCTATCTATCATCAGCATGTTATCGACAGGCAGACGAGGTGAGTTTGGACTAAATAATTTCCCATGGCCACAGGCGATGAGTTCTTCTTTATTGAAACTGTTTGCTTTGTTCATTGTTTTACTACTCCAGCAATAAGAGCCGCCAAGATTAGCGAACACGTGTAAGCTAAACAACTCCGATCAGCTAATTAGCGGCGAAAAAATCCCAATTTTGCGAGTAATCTCGTGATTATGCCGATTTCCTCCTCGCCATTTCCTGCGAGCTTGTCTAATCGTTCCTGCACAAGGCCGTATAATGAATCATGTGGAAAATCATTATCTTCATCGGCTACACCCGCAGGCATTTGCATTAATAGCTCAACAGCTTGGTCCATATGCTCGATTGCATAGAGGTGAAATAAGCCTTTGCCTACAGCTGTAATCACTTTGGGATTGAGGTTAAGCTGTAACACGTTCGACTTGGGCATAATAATGCCTTGTTCTCCCGTGAGACCACGACGTTCACACAGATTAAAAAAGCCTTCAATTTTCTCGTTGATGCCACCAATCGCTTGCACATTACCAAATTGATCCAATGCACCAGTTATTGCCAGTGACTGAATAATGGGTTGTTCGGCAATCGCTGACATCAAACAGCAGTATTCGGCGAGTGATGCGCTATCACCATCAATTTCTTGATAGGATTGCTCGAAAACGATATTGGCATTTAGGTGTAATGGTGCATCTCGCCCAAAGATACGGTACAAGCAGGCAGAAAGGATCATCATTCCTTTGGCATGTATATTGCCACCAAGTTCAGATTTTCTTTCGATATCGGCGACTTCACCATCACCATAGTGAACAGATGCCGTGATCCGCGCAGGCTCACCATAACTGTAATCGATGGCATCAATGACAGTTAAGCCATTGATCTGACCAACCATAGCACCCGAAGTTGGCAGATTTATGAAGTTGTCATCGAAGCTTTGACCTGAATACTCTTCCGAGCTGTTATGACGATAGTTGGCTTGGGCTAACGCGAGCTCAATACTGCTCGCATTGATACTCGGTTTACCACAATAGGCTTTAGCTTGTACCATCAGTTGGGCAAACTCGAGCATAGACAAACTGAGGCGGCGCTGATGTTCGGTTAGCCGTGCACTATAACGAAAAAGTGGCGCTAGGCTTGATTGTTCTAGAGTGACCTCGACACTTTGTGCAACCGCTTGTAACCATGCGACGTATTGTGACTCTGTATAACGGACCAAGTCGATTTCGCTAGCGAGTTCTGCTAGTAGGGTAAAGTGACGTTGAAATTGCCAATCCTCAGTTCTGACTTGGCTATAAATCATTCCTGCACCGATAAGGACAATTTTACAATTGAGCGGGATAGGACTTAGGTTATTGCTAATCTGATACGCTTTATGGGTGAGGATTTGCATCACTAATTCCCATAAACCTTCACGTTTCCAAAGTGACTCGGCGCAAATAAATACATAATGACATTCGGCCAGAGCACCAGCTTGATACTGGCTTGTTGTTCCTGTTTGTGCCATACGGCCAATGAGGTCTACACGGCGAATATTACCACTGAGGTAGCGATAGCGAGTCGTTTTTTCGGCAATACTGACCTGATTTTCCTGTGGTTTCTCTGATTGCCACTGAAATGTTGCCGCTTTGTCAGTCGGGCGTGTTGCCACTAAATAAGCTGGAGATAACGGCGCTAGGCTATCAATACAGGCTTGGATCATTAATTGGCGGTCAATGCTCGGGAAATCAGCTAGATACAAGTGCTGATCGACAATAGCTTGGTGGAGTTTAAACGCATCCACAGCACGCTCTTGTCCTAAGAGTAATGCGCTTAGATTGTCAGCCGTTTCGGGAAGGGTTGGCAGGCTAAATTCAGGTGCGAGTGAAGACGTGGGTATCAAGAGTGAATTCATATAAGCATTTACCGTGAAAAGTTGCAGTGATTTTACCATACCAAGACGACAAGTCTCTCACTGTATAGGTGTTTTTACCTCTGTTTACTCGATTATTCGTTGAAACTGGGCATGTATTTGTTGTAAAAAACATCGGGGTGAACATAAGTTGAGCATTTGACTCGATATTTAAAAATTGAGGTTTACAAGTTAGCGGTATACTTATATTATTTTCGGCGTTCGGAGGGGTGGCAGAGTGGTTTAATGCACCGGTCTTGAAAACCGGCGTGGGTTTATAGCCCACCCAGGGTTCAAATCCCTGCTCCTCCGCCATATTTAGTCAAAAAGCCGCTAAGCAATTAGCGGCTTTTTGCATTCATATCGTTTGAACCCTTGGGTTCCTGATTTGAAGCGCAGCTACTGCGCTTATTCAAGAGAAAGGCCATCAGTAATGATGGCCTTTTTTGTTTGTGCTATTTCCGCTCTTAGGTTTTGACCCTAATTGTGGCGTCAGTGCCATGCTTTAGGGAAAGACTATCTGTCATGATTGTTCATTGTGTTAACCCTAGATTCTTCATTCTGATATCAGTGACTGCTACTGATTAATGGGCTTTTTTATCCGCGCTTCTCGTTTATGGTCTACACTAAGTTTGTGGCCAAGTTAATGGTTTTTATGGCCTTTAAAATTTGCACTAGGATGGTGCGACGTATGATTCTCGACAGTCTTGGATCATATGGCCGAACAATTCTCCCATCTGGGTGACTTATTTTAAGTAGAGAAAGCTATGTTGTTACCTACACGTATTTCGCAGCGGCTCACAATGGGCAGCGTAGTGCTGCTTCTACTGACTGGGCTCGCGGTTTTTGGTGTGATGTCACTTCGAGGGCAGCCTCGAGTGGTGGCGGCGAGTCAAGAGTTAATTGAGCAAACGGGGAGCAGTATCGTAAGGCAACTCGCACTTAAGTTGGCAAGCATTGAGGGGATTACTTTAAGCCTTGCACACCTCGCAGAAGTGCTACCCCATGAGCAAGCTCTATATCTTAACTCCTTACCTAATTTGATTGATAACAATGGCGATCTCACTATCGCTGGGGGCGGGATCTGGCCTGAGCCAGATAAATTCGTCGCTGGGAGTATCCGCCACAGTTTTTTCTGGGCCCGTGGTAGCGATAATCTACTGGCTTATTCGGATGACTATAATGCGCCATCTGGCCCTGGGTATCATAATGATCCTTGGTATACGGGCGCGCGGACTAGCTCAGTATCTCAATGTTTATGGTCAGAGGCTTATCAAGATCCGGTTACAAAGGTGGCTATGGTGACATGTAGTGTGCCATATCGTCTCACGGGGACATTTGCTGGGGTCGCAACGATAGATTTAAAACTTGATGATTTAGCCAAATTTTTAACAGAACATGGCAATGTGACTGACGGTTATGCTTTCGCTTTAGACCAAGCGGGTAATATCTTACATTTTCCTGAAACGAATAAGTCCGACACTATGTTACGTTTTACGGATATCGTCGCGCAGTTACCTTGGCTTGCCCCTGTTGAAACTGCACTTAAGCAAACCTCAATCAACAAAGTGGTGTCTGTAAGCTTAAATAAGGATGGAAGACTTAATCAGGCGAGTGAAGTGAGCCTTTTTGTGATGCCTGATACCGGATGGGTGATTGGCCTTGTGACGCCTAAAACGCGAGTCACAGGGCTTGCCCGTGAGCTGACATTTGATATTTTATTGTTTTTATTACCATTACTCGCCATTTTACTTTCTCTGGCTTGGTTATCGGGTAAAAAACTGTTGGCGCAACTTGAGGAAACCACAGATCAAATTGCTTCCCTTGGGAGCGGTAGTTTGGGGGCGAATGTTGAACTGCAAATTCAGCGGGATGATGAGATTGGTGCTTTGCGCCGAGCCGTAAACACCTATGCAGGGACGTTAAGGGCAATGTTAGATCTGATCACTCAAGAAGCGAAGAAAATTCAATTTGAGGCAACGCAATTAAGCGGACTTAGCCGTAAGTTAGCTCAGCGCGCAGAGCAACAGCGGCTGGAGAGTGCACAATTAGCCGCTGCGATAACGCAAATGTCTTCAAGCGCTATGGAAGTCGCGAATAATACCAATGACTGTGCTGCAACTGCGCAATCGTCTTTGATTGTAGTGCGAGAAGGGCAAACCCGTGTTGCAGCCAGCAATACTTCCATCGAGGCATTATCAGGAGAAATTGCCAACGCAACTAAGGTGATATCCCAATTGGCCCAAGACAGCCAAAAGGTGGGCGCTGTATTAGATGTGATTAAGGCGATTTCTGAGCAGACTAATTTGCTCGCTCTTAATGCGGCAATTGAGGCGGCTAGAGCGGGCGATCAGGGCCGCGGTTTTGCAGTCGTTGCTGATGAAGTTCGAACCCTTGCGGGGCGTACTCAAGATTCGGCCAACGAAATTAGTACCATGATTAACGCTTTGCAATCGGCTTCGCGGCTCGCTGTGCAAGCAATGCAAGCAGGGGAGTCCCGCACTGTCCATGCGGTTGCGGAGGCTGAGGGCGCTGCCAATTCTCTATCGAGTACCGTACAAAGTTTCGATGATATTTCACAGCGTGCCCAACAAATCGCGTTAGCTGCTCAGCAGCAAAGCCAAGTCACTCAAGAAATTAATGAGTTGGCGGTGCGAATAAATAGCATCAGTGAAGATAACTCTCTCGATGCAACGGCGCTTGATGTGTTAAGCCTTGAGATGCAGAAACTATCTGACCGTTTAATCAATATCAATCGAGCTTAGTCTTAATATAGTGTGAAGTGTGCCACCTTAAAATGGCGCTTCAACTGACAAGGGTGTCAAAGATAAGTTGAATAACGCAATATTTTTAAGCGGATTGGATGTAGATTGACCATGTAGATTGCTTCTTTAAATTAAGGGTTTACAGCAGAGTAGTTGATAGCTATTATCTCGCTCGTTCGGAGGGGTGGCAGAGTGGTTTAATGCACCGGTCTTGAAAACCGGCGTGGGTTTATAGCCCACCCAGGGTTCAAATCCCTGCTCCTCCGCCATATTCACGGAAAAGGCCATCAGTAATGATGGCCTTTTTTGTTTGTGCAATTTTCATTTCAGTTTTCTCATCCTAAGCCCTTTGTTGTTCACGGCTTTCGATTTAAGTGAATATGAAATAGTCAATCAACGCTATTAACCATAAATTTAAGTTTACAGTGGCGACAGAGATAGCTATTATCTCGCTCGTTCGGAGGGGTGGCAGAGTGGTTTAATGCACCGGTCTTGAAAACCGGCGTGGGTTTATAGCCCACCCAGGGTTCAAATCCCTGCTCCTCCGCCATATTTACAAAAAAGGCCATGTTTATTCATGGCCTTTTTTGTATGTGAAATTTGAACTAGGGTTCTCCATTCTAAGCGTATCTCTTCTGCTATTTTCACGTGAAAGGCTATCAGTAATGATGGCCTTTTGTTTTTCTTGAACTGAAAAATTGCCTATATTTGCTGGATATTTTGATATCGATTTAACAGGGATTTTAGGCTGGTCATTCTGGGGTTATTGCTTCGTTTTTAAACGCTTTTTATTGGTATGCTATTCTGGAATCCTTCCTTTAAATATCATCTAGTTAACAATGTTGAATTTATGCTTTGCGAAATGGGGTTGTTGGGCTAAATTAGCCCTATGAACTCGTTATCCGTTTGCCATGTTGCTTTGTTTAACACACGGATCGAGCTGTAAATTGTAAAAGGTGGGTTAAGTTGATTTCGATATATTTGGTTGACGATCATGAGCTTGTGAGAACTGGGATCCGCCGCATCTTGGAAGATGAACGTGGGATCAAAGTCGTGGGCGAAGCCCCTGATGGTGAGACTGCGGTGCAGTGGGCTCGCCAAAATGAAGCGGATGTGATCTTAATGGATATGAATATGCCTGGGATGGGCGGATTGGAAGCCACTCGAAAAATTTTACGATATCAACCCCATGCAAAAATTATTGTATTAACTGTACACACGGAAGATCCGTTCCCAAGTAAGGTGATGCAGGCTGGCGCTTCGGGCTATTTAACAAAAGGAGCGACGCCGCCGGAAGTACTGCAAGCGATTCGTCAGGTCTCTCGCGGACAACGTTATTTGTCCCCAGAAATTGCCCAACAGATGGCGCTGAGCCAGTTTAATCCCGCCGATGAAAACCCGTTTAAATCTTTGTCCGAGCGTGAGTTACAGATCATGTTGATGATCACCAATGGCGAGAAGGTTAACGATATTTCTGAGCAACTGAACTTAAGTCCTAAAACCGTTAACAGTTACCGTTATCGTTTATTTGCTAAGCTGGGGATCAGTGGTGATGTCGAACTAACGCGATTAGCTATTCGCTATAAGATGTTGGATGCTGGCCATTTTTAATGGGAAGTGGATTGCGTTGGTCGATGACTTTAATCTAGCGAGTTCTTGGGTTATATGTTCCTATGTTGTTTGTGTTAAGTCTCCAAAACTGTGGGTGTGAATGATGTCTAATGAATTTAACGCCCAGAGTTTCTTACGTACTGTTTCATCCTCCGCTGGGGTTTATCGCATGTATGACGTCAAGAATGACGTCATTTATGTGGGTAAAGCAAAAGATCTTAAAAAACGGCTCAGCTCGTATTTTCGTAAAAACCTCGGTAATGTTAAGACCCAAGCCTTAGTTTCACATATTCACCATATTGATGTGACGCTGACCCACAGTGAAACAGATGCTCTGTTGCTTGAGAATGATTACATCAAGCAATACATGCCAAAATACAATGTGTTGTTGCGTGATGACAAATCTTACCCTTACATCTTATTAAGCCAGCATGAGCACCCAAGGCTTGCATATCACCGTGGTCCGCAGCGGGAAAAAGGCCACTATTTTGGTCCTTATCCCAATGGCGGTGCTGTGCGTGAAAGCCTGCATTTGATGCAGAAGCTGTTTCCTATTCGTCAATGTGACGATCTTTACTACAAATCGCGCTCACGCCCCTGTTTGCAATATCAACTGTCTCGCTGTAGCGCGCCCTGCGTGGGCAAAGTCAGTAACGCTGATTATGATGAGCAAGTGAAATTAGCCAGCCTGTTTTTAAAGGGGAAAGATCAGCAAGTGATCAGCGCCTTGGTTGATAAAATGGAACTTGCGGCCGAGCAGCAGGCCTATGAACAGGCTGCACGATTTCGCGATCAGATCATGGCGCTGCGTAAAGTTGCCGAGCAACAGGAAGTCTCTAATAATAAAGGCGATATGGATGTTATTGGGGTGCATTATGCGTCAGGCATCGCCTGTTTCCACCTGCTATTTATCCGCGAAGGTAAAATTTTTGGCAGTCGTAGTTATTATCCTTCAGTGCCAGCCCAAACTGATATGGATGAAGTGCTGCGCTCCTTTATCCTACAGTTTTATTTAAATGCAGATATTCAACGCACGATTCCAAAAGAAGTGGTGATTAGCCATAATTTTGAAGAATTACATGAACTTGAAGCGGCGATTTCAGAGGCGCTAGATAAAAAGTTTTCGATTAAGACCAATGTTCGCGCCGACAGGGCGAGCTTCTTACGTTTAGCCGTGACCAATGCGACGAATGCAGTGGTTACGCGCTTGTCCCATAAAAATACGGTCGAGCAGCGTTTTGTGTTACTCGAAGAAATCTTAGAGTTGAGTGGGCCTATCCAGAGGATGGAATGTTTCGATATCAGTCATACCATGGGAGAGAGCACCGTTGCCTCCTGTGTGGTATTTAATCGAGAAGGGCCGCATAAAGGCGAGTATCGTCGTTATAACATCGAGGGTATTACGCCGGGCGATGATTACGCGGCAATGAAGCAAGCGGTAAGCCGCCGTTTCGATAAGATTGAGGCAGGCGGTAAAATCCCTGACATTCTGTTTATCGATGGCGGACTAGGGCAGTTGCGTATTGCCCAAAAGATAGTGGATGAAAAGTTTGTTCATTTGGATAAAGCGCCGCAGCTTATTGGGGTGGCGAAAGGTGAGGGCCGTAAACCTGGGCTTGAAACCTTGATCTTAGGGGATACCGAAACCAGCTTTTCCCTCGAAGGGGATTCGCCAGCACTGCACCTTATCCAACATATTCGTGATGAATCCCATCGATTTGCAATCACTGGCCACCGTAACCGTCGCCAGAAAACCCGTAATACTTCAACATTGGAATCGATTCCTGGTATTGGCCCTAAACGTCGTAAAGCTTTGTTACAGCATTTAGGAGGATTGCAGGAAGTGAAAGGGGCAAGTGTGGCGGAATTAGTCAAAGTACCAGGGATCAGCATAGAAATGGCACAAACCATTCATGATGCATTGCGAGGGTGATAAAATTAAGGCAAGATTGGCGCTGCTTTTGACTAACTGGTTTGATCATGCCGTTTAACTTACCTATAGCATTAACTCTTTTCAGGCTTTTTTTACTGCCCATTTTTGTGGTGCTGTTTTATTTACCCTATGACTGGACCCCTTTTGTTGCCGCATTTACCTTTTGGCTCGCGGCGTTAACGGATGCATTAGATGGTTATGCTGCCCGTAAATTGAAACAATTAACTCGTTTTGGCGCTTTTCTTGACCCAGTCGCTGATAAGTTGATGGTGATTACAGCTTTAGTTTTGTTGGTCGATCAATACGCGAATATTTGGCTGACATTGCCCGCCCTGTTTATGATAGGTCGCGAGATTGTCATTTCAGCGTTGAGGGAATGGATGGCTGAAATTGGTAAACGTGGTACTGTCGCCGTGTCTTGGATTGGTAAATATAAGACGGCTGCGCAAATGGTGGCAATTATTGGGCTGATTTGGCAATACAATCCTTTAATGACAAATGCCGCATTTGTACTGTTATATATCGCCGCTGTATTAACGTTTTGGTCAATGATGAGTTACATTTTAGCCGCTTGGAAAGATCTTACCGCTGAATAGTGCAATAAAAAATCAAAGAGATTATTTAGTGTGCAAGCAGTAAGTTATCGATAAAACAGCGGTTGACACTGGGTGGTAAATCGGTAGAATGCCACCCCGTAGACAAGAGGCAATGTGCAAACAAAGTCTTAACGTTACATAATATTGATGTTTGATATTAGCTAGTTAATAAAGTGAAATGCTTTGTTTATCTGAGTGAATAGTAAAACAAGATGCGACATTAGCTCAGTTGGTAGAGCGATACCTTGCCAAGGTATAGGTCATCGGTTCGAACCCGATATGTCGCTCCAATATTTTTAAAGTCTAATTCTACACAACATGAGTTAGCAACTATGGCGCGATGGCAGAATGGCTATGCTGCGGATTGCAAATCCGTCGATCTCGGTTCGACTCCGGGTCGCGCCTCCATAGATTAAAGTATTAATGACACGATTCCCGTCGTTAATATAAAGAGTTTGCCCGAGTGGTGGAATCGGTAGACACAAGGGATTTAAAATCCCTCGCTGGTAACAGCGTGCCAGTTCAAGTCTGGCCTCGGGTACCATTATTTTGATAGTGATGGTAAAAATAAAGTCCGAATATTCAATAGGCTTTATTAAATAGATTTATTCGTGTTAAGCGTTAATGATGTAGAGTTAATAATATTTTTGACATGATTCCCGTCATTAATATTCAGCGTTTGCCCGAGTGGTGGAATCGGTAGACACAAGGGATTTAAAATCCCTCGCTGGTAACAGCGTGCCAGTTCAAGTCTGGCCTCGGGTACCAAAAAAGAAAAAGCCTCGATATTTATATCGAGGCTTTTTTGCATTTAGATTTCTACTTTTAGTCGGCATTCTTCGTGAGGGGTTTAAGGTCAAACTTGACTGACACACTTAACGTACTGCTTACTTTAGTTCGCAGAGGTCCTTGCGGCGACGCACATCAGGAGAGGCTAATAACCCTAAAATCACACAATAGTGCTACGTTTTAAGCTGATAGTGTCATTTTGAAGTAAGCCAGTAGTTATGCTGGCAGAGAAGTCGAGCGATAAGGTATGGGATTATGTTTGCTGAAAAGCAGGTCGTGAGTTTTTAGCTTTGGCTTGTTCTATTTATGCTAGAGATAAAACCTATAAATAGTAAGCCTATAAATAAAACCCTAGGCATAAAAAAACGCCAGTAAAAACTGGCGCTTTTATTCATTTACTCGGTCAGTTTATGTTTGTTAGACAGTGATAATAGTGAATATCAGCTTATTGCCAATCATCGCTATTCCAGCGGTACAGCCAAGTCGCTGCAAGTGGTTTATCGTCTTTCTTAAGCTGTATTCTCAGTTCGGCTACATTGGTACTTTCTGGTTCGAAGCTGATAAATACTCGAGCGCCATTGATGTCCGGGTGGGCGACAATCCGAGACGACAGGATTTTACCTTTGCTGATGCTGGCATCGATGATAATTTTATCAATGTCTTGCGGCTTGATGTTACTGAAATCGATAAGTAATTCTTTGCCTTTTGCTAACACTTGCCCCTTAGTACTGCGGACAACACGTGCTTTTGACGCCGTAGAAGGGCTGTCGTTTGAGGCTGTTATGCGATAGGAGTATTTATAGGGCAGATCCTTTTTCAGTCCGCCTTGCGGCTCCCAATAGGCAACTATGTTGTCGTTGGTTTCAGCATTAGAGGGAATTTCAAGTAACACCAGTTGGCCTTTGCCCCAATCATTGAGGGGTTCAATCCATGCTGAAGGTCGAAGTTGATAGTTTGCACTCAGATCTTGATAGTCTTCAAATTTACGATGGCGTTGTATAAGACCAAATCCCTTTATATCTTCATCGCCAAAAGCACTGATCTGCAGTTTGTTAGGATTATTTAATGGGCGCCATAGGCGCTCGCCATTACCGCGATCGATTTGTAGGCCGTCGGAGTTATGTACTTGTGGGCGGTAATCGGGTTTATCTGAGTTATCGAGTCCGCCAAAGAGGAACATAGAGGTCAGCGGTGCAAGACCCACATGCTGGATATCTTTGCGTGGGAATAAGGTTACATCCACTTCGACACGTGATGGTGAACCGGGATAAATACCAAAACGATAGGCGCCAGTGACACTTTGGCTATCTAGCAGAGCATGAACCACGATTGCCGTCTGATATTTAGATGGACGCTCGACCCAGAAACGCTTAAACAGGGGATATTCTTCACCTTTTGGCTGAGCGACATCAATCGCTAAACCTCGATTAGACAAGCCATAGGTTTGTCCTTTAGAGAGCACGCGAAAATAGCTCGCACCTTGAAACATGATGAATTCATCTTTTATTTCATCATCATTGATAGGGTAATGTAAACGTACACCCGCGTATTGGCCCACTTGTGTGATGAGTTTTTCAATGGTGTCGTTAGGGACATCGAACGAAGCTTCTGTTAGCTCAATTGGAATAGCTTTGCTGTTTTCGACCACGTCGATATCGACAAGGTTTTTATAGAGAAAGCCTGGAGCAAAAAGTTGTACCGAAAATTTGGTCGGTGTTCCGCCCCAAATCGCGGCATTTTCTTGGTAATTGATTTTGCCATAGGTCGCGAAATCGAGATCAACCAGTTCTTTAGGTGCTTTTTTCGCTTCTTTAAATGGTTTTTGCGACAGTTGTTGAGCGAGTTCAATAACTGTGTCTTGGGAGAATTTTTTGGATTTCTTCTCTGGTGCTGGCGTTGGTGTTGTCTCTGCCGCTGCGGCATTGACGTTGTTTATGCCGACGACATAGACGATGGCGGTCAAGATGACAAAAGGTAGTTTTTTGAGTAATGCCGGATAACCGGTAGGGTAATTCATCATAAGATTCATTCGCAAAATGGAAACTCCTTACTAAAATGACGCTGATTCATAGGCACAATATATGCTTCAGTCTATCTAATCCCTAAATATTAATAACTTGTCTGCTATAAAATCCTCAGTCGTGGGATTCGAGTAGCTGAGGTAAGGGATAATTTTACCTGCGTAGCTAGAGATTTGTAACATAAATTATGCTTGGCGCTATTTTAGGTGCCGTTCTCAATACTTTGCGGTGTGATTTTACGATAAGTAATCGCAATTGGTACTGCAGTAAAAACTGTCTTGGCTGAGTTAACACTGTTCTCATTGAATTCAGTGGCGTTTTTACACAAAATTGGTGCAGTTGAATCGAGAGTGTTAATTAAAAACTTACAATATCAAATGGTTAATCTTAATTATTGCTAATGAGTGATTCAGGCTCACGGTGTTAACTGTGAGCCCATTTAGGTATGCTAACGTGGATATTAGGACTTGAGTAAGTGCGATAGGTCACTGCCCACAGGGATTGGGATCTCTTGCTGCTCACCACAGAATAAATACGCAGGTTTGTCACCTAAGAGTGATAGTGTGTCTCCTTGTCGCCACAAAGCTGAGCCTTCAACTATGCCGATCACTGGGGTTAATGGGTCGACTTTAGTGAATTCTAATAACCGTTGGGCACGGGTTTCACCATTGTGGCCCGGTGCTTGGTAATTGGAATAGTGTGGATTGAGCTGGAACGGCACTAAGTTTAATGCGTTGAACGAAGGCGGTTCGATGATCGGCATATCATTAGTGGTGCGAATACTCAGTCCCGATACGTTTGAACCCGCGCTCCAGCCGATATAAGGTTTACCAAGGGCGACTTGCTCACGAATAAGCGCGACCAGATCATAACGATATAGTTGGTGTAACAGGTGAAAGGTGTTACCCCCACCGATTAAAATTCCATCGGCATCTTTTATTGCTTGTTTAGGGTCTGGATGCTGATGAATACCACTGATATCGAGTTCAAGCTCAGCTAGCCCAGTCACGACAGACGCTAAATAAGTGTCATAACTCATGCTAACCCCTGCATAGGGGATAAAAATCCATTTTTGTGCGTTGACGGTGAGCGGTTTAATAAAAGGGATCGCGTGGGCAAGATAAGGCGTATCACCGACACGAGAGCTGCTCAGTAGTAGGGCGTTGATTGTCATTTTGTATCCTGAAATCTCGGAGTGTATTGGTATGTTAACAAAGATTAATTCCGATAAACATAGAGAGTTAAAGCAGAATTGCGCCATAGCACGGCTAGCGGCGGTGTTTTTCAAGATAGTGATCCCCACCAAGATGGAGCGTTCGGGGCATTCTACTTCTGTGTGGCATCAATGCAAAAGTCAGTGATTGATACGCCTTGAATTAAAGCTCTCAGAACGCGATGAAACTCGTATCTTGAGGTTGCTTGGGCATAAGTTTAAGTTTCGATTAATATACTGTCCCTAGACTCTCGGCCATGAAAGGCAGTGTCTATATACGAGAAAGATAACCTATTTTAAAAACTCTTTTCTTTTACCACTTGAATTTCGATGATTTGGACATATTATGTCTTTGAACAAAGTTAAATGGCCTATTCTTGCCCTAAAGGAGCTGAAATGAAGCGTATATTTCTATTGATTGCGACTAACCTAGCTGTGTTGCTAGTAGCCTCAATTGTAATGTCTATTCTAGGCGTGAACACGTCTACTATGGGTGGACTGCTGGTGTTCGCTGCCATTTTTGGATTCGGTGGGGCCTTTATCAGCTTAGCCATTTCAAAATGGATGGCGAAAAAGACCATGGGTTGTGAAGTCATCACTACCCCACGTGACAGTACCGAACGTTGGTTAGTGGAGACGGTTGCCCGTCAAGCTAAGCAAGCGGGGATTAAAATGCCAGAAGTGGCGATTTATCAATCGCCTGACATGAATGCGTTCGCTACTGGTCCAAGTAAAGACAATTCATTAGTGGCTGTCAGTACGGGTCTGTTATATGGCATGAGCCAAGATGAAATTGAAGGCGTATTAGCCCACGAAGTGAGCCACGTTGCTAACGGTGACATGGTGACCTTGACACTTATTCAAGGTGTGGTGAACACGTTCGTGATCTTCGCGGCCCGTGTGGTTGCTGGTATTATCAACAACTTCGTGTCGAGTAATGATGAAGAAGGCGAAGGTTTAGGTATGTTTGCTTACATGGCCGTTGTTTTCGTACTGGATATGCTATTCGGTATCTTGGCTTCAATTATCGTCGCTTACTTCTCACGTATTCGTGAGTACAAAGCCGATGAAGGTGCGGCACGTTTAGCGGGTAAAGGTAAGATGATTGCTGCGCTTGAGCGTTTACGCCAAGGCCCTGAAAGTACGGCAATGCCTGCACAAATGTCAGCCTTCGGTATTAACGGCAAACGTTCAATGGCGGAAATGATGATGAGTCATCCTCCATTAGAGAAACGTATTGCTGCGTTAAGAGCGAGCTAATAAAGAGTGAGTTAACTCTTAAATGTTAAATCTGAGTCTTTAAGACTCACTTGATATTAGATTGAAGGCTTTTAACATCGGGCTCAAACTTTGGTTTGAGCCCGATTTTTTATGCCTGCAGCAAATTATGCTGCGCGGTTGCCGCAAGGGCACGGTAAACCAGTGTCGTTTGTTTTGCTTTGATATTCCAATGCTGCCAAAACAGCGGCACGCGCATGCGCCGTTCTGGGGTGATCTCAATCAGTATCCCTTTATCGATTAATGGCTTCGCTTGCAGATGACCGACGAGTCCATAACCTAAGCTTAAGTTAATCGCTTCTAAAAAACTTTCTGAAGAGGGGATAGTATGTTGCCACCATTGCCCTGGCGTCATATTGAAATATTGGGCGAGAAACTTCTCGTGCAGCTTATCTTTGGTGGAGAACACCACTGCTGGCGCCTTCGCTAACTGGGCTTGGCTAATGCCGTTAAACAGCTGAGTGTTGCTAAGTGACTGAGTGTCGCTCGGCTCACCAAAATAGCGCGCGGCAAATTCGGGCGTGGCTACACATAAATATTCCATGGTGCCTAAAAACTCACTGCTGCAACCCGCCATCGGCACTTCGGTTGTGGTGACACATCCGACCGCTTCACCATTTTTCAATAGATGATGGGTGTAAGACTCATCATCGACAATTAATTCCAATAACCAAGCGTGGCGACTGAACATGCCTGCTAGCGCAGGTAAAAACCACGTGGCCAAACTGTCGGCATTCACAGCGATGCGCACTGTGGTTGGATGGTTGGGATCGTCGGCGTCCATCTCAGCTCTTAATTCACTCTCTAGTAATTGTACCTGTGAATAGTGGCGCAGCAGGCGCTTACCTGTGGGCGTTGCGACCACAGGATTGGAGCGAATAAGCAGTGACTGACCAACTTTTTCTTCAAGTTGTCGAATGCGCTGTGATACAGCCGACTGGGTGATGTGCAGCACTTTGGCGGCGCGGTCGAAGCCACCTTCCGAGACCACAACGGCGAGCGCTTTGAGATTCGCGTATTCCAGCATAGTCATCCTTAAATGAGTGTGTTTGGACGGTTATTAATTTTACTTATGATACATAAAAAACATTAGTTATATTAATTTTGTTGTTTTGACTATGCTAGCGCCTTCTTCGAACATGAGAGGTGGTTATGCAAGCGGCATTTATACAAGGTATGGGAATTGGTGGCAGTTTGATTATTGCTGTGGGCGCGCAAAATGCCTTTGTGCTCAAGCAAGGCATTAAGCGCTCGTACACATTACCGATTGCCTTGCTCTGCTCTATTATTGATGCGCTGATGATCACTGCGGGTGTCGCGGGGCTAGGACATATTATTGAGTCGTTTCCCACTATTAAGCATGTGGCGAGTTTCGGTGGTGCTGCGTTTCTACTCTGGTATGGTGCGAATGCGCTAAAGGCGTCGTTTGTGGCTAAGGGCATTGAGATGGATCAGGCCGATAATGCGGACACATTTAAGAAAGCCGTACTGACGACGCTTGGGATCAGTTTGCTTAATCCGCATTTGTATCTTGATACTGTGGTGTTGCTCGGCAGCATTAGCACTCAATTTGATGATTTCGATCGGCCTTGGTTTGGCGCGGGTGCCGTACTGGCATCATTTATTTGGTTTTTTGGCTTAAGTTTTGGTGCGCGTTTGTTAGCGCCCATTTTTACTCGCCCAGCGGCATGGCGTTACCTCGACCGTTTTATTTGGTTAACCATGTGGAGCATTGCCGCTGCGATTATTTGGCCCTATGTGGCAGGATAACCGGTGTTGGGATGCCATAGAATACGGGCATAGCTGAATACTTTTGCGGATTTTTTGCTCGGTTTGACTGCATCTTGTGATATGAAAGTGAAAATTTTTCATGAAAAAGGTCCTGATTTCAGGACCTTTTCGTTATCGATTGCCGATTATTTATTCAGGCTGCCAAGTTCAACTCACGACGTTTACACTTTTGTGCCGATTAAAGCAGCAGCTTGAAGCCTTGTATTCGTCGTCATATTAGTCATTAACCCGCGATTTGCGCGAGTACGACTTCATGGTGATCTTTGGTTTTAAACTTATCGAATACGTGGGCGATGGCGCCGTCGGTATTGATAAGGAAGCTTAATCTATGAATGCCATCATAGGTTTTTCCCATGAATTTCTTTTCACCCCAGACCCCAAAAGCGTCGGCGACACTGTGGTCTTCATCGCTCAGTAAAGTGAAGTTGAGTGCTTGTTTCTCTGCAAATTTAGCCAGTTTAGCCACAGGATCTGGGCTAATGCCAAATACAGTGACATTATGACTATCGAGCTCGGCTTTACTGTCACGTAGGCCGCAGGCTTGAACTGTGCAACCCGGCGTTGATGCTTTCGGGTAAAAATACACTAAAACAGGGCCTTGCTTAAGGCTGTCAGCCAGCGATACTGAGTTGCCATGTTGATCTTGCAGTGTAAAGTGAGGCGCTTTTGCCCCAGCCGTTAAGGTATTCATCTATTATCCTCTGTCCTCTAAGATGGCAGTGCCTTCCATACGACGAATAGTACAATCTAAGGTCATATCTTGGGCGAGCTGATAGATACTCTGTTCGAGCTTTTCTAGTTCAACTTTTTCAGGAATATTAATGGTTAGCGACACATTTTGCGTTTGTTCACCACCGGGGAGTTCCTCAGAAAATGAACGTACTGCGGCAAGATCTAATGACCTGTCAGCAAGGAACTGGGTAATGCGTTTAATGGTGCCGCGTTGGTCTTTACCCGTGAAGCGTACTTCGAGGCGAGAAAGGTAGTTTTGTGGTGTGTGTTTAGAGGTGCGTTTCATCACCGTCAGCAGTTCTAACTCAACGCTCAGACTGGGGAACATACTTTCAATTTTCGTTATTGATGCCCACGAGCCAGACAACATCATAATCAGGGTAAATTCGTTACCAAATAATGCCATACGGCTGTCGACGATATCGCAGTCACAGTCACTGGCAAGTCGAGCTAGTTTACTTACAAGTCCAGGACGGTCGAGACCCATCGCTGTTACGACCAGGAAATTGGTCATGAATTTTCCTCACTTTTTCGATATCATAGAGCGAAAACTCAGGGTTAAAGCTGAGTTTTTGTGCGGGATGTAATGCTACCATAACTAATTCAATTTGAGAGCCCCGTTAATGCTTGTCATTAGTGGTTGGCATCAGTACCATAGCGAATCCTGAAATCTTGGGGAAAGTCAGATGATAAACGGAAGCATCGTAGCCTTAATCACGCCAATGAACAGTGATGGCTCAGTAGATTTTGCAAGTCTTGAAAGGTTAGTCGAATTCCATATTGACCAAGGCACAGATGCCATTGTGGCCGTTGGTACTACTGGCGAGTCAGCGACTCTGCCTATGCCTGAGCATGTAGCGGTCGTTTCACAAACCGTTAAATTTGCTGCGGGACGTGTTCCTGTCATTGGTGGCAATGGCGCCAATGCCACATCTGAAGCCGTTGAGCTCACCAAGTCCTTATCTAAGGTGGGTGTTGCCGCTATGCTTGGCGTAACGCCATATTATAATAAGCCAACGCCTAAGGGATTGATTGCGCATTATAAAGCCGTGGCCGCTAGCACAGATATTCCACAAATTCTTTATAATGTTCCAGGTCGTACTGCCGTTGATATGCTGCCAGAAACTGTTGCCGAGCTTGTTAGCGTAAGCAACATTATTGGTGTAAAAGAGGCGACCGGTGACTTATCCCGTGTAAAACGTCTGCGCGAACTGTGTGGCGACGATTTCCTCTTGTATAGCGGTGATGATGCCACTGCCAGAGAGTTTTTACTCTTAGGTGGAAATGGCGTAATTTCTGTGGCTAACAACATAGTACCAAAGGCTTTTAAAGCTATGTGTGATGCGGCGCTCGCTGGCCATGCCGAGTTGGCTCAGAGCATAGATACCCCGCTGCGCGGTTTGTATAGCACACTGTTTTGTGAAGCCAACCCTATCCCAGTAAAATGGGCTGCCCATCGTATGGGTTTGATTGAATGTGGCCATATTCGTTTACCTTTGACTGAACTTTCTGAGCAATGTCATGGTCTGTTGATAGAAGCAATGACTCGTGCCCAGATAGAGGTTAAATAATTAATGTTAAAGAAAGTCACTCCACTGATCTTAGTTGCTGCTGTTGCAGCCTGTAGTTCGCCACTTGATCGCCGCCAAGCGAACGGTAACGACGACTATGTTCAGGCCGAGCAAGCGCCTTTGCTTAAGATCCCCGCGGGATTAAAAACGCCACCCTACAATAAAGAATTCGATGTACCAGCACTGGGTTCTAAAGTGAATGCTTCGCTGTATGGCAAAAACTTAGATATCCGTCCGCCACTGCAAGTACTGCCAATGGCGGAAGGTACTCATGTGGAAGAGGGCAGTGACAACATTAAAATCGTGGTTGAATCCATCGACAATGCTGTGGATTTGAAACAAGAAATCTTCACAAACTTAGATGGTTTCTTTGCTCAAAAAGGTATTGCTGTTCGTAGCCGTGATTTTGACAAAGGCAACATAGAAACCGATTGGATTGAAAGCCGTGAAGTGATTGAATCGAGCATGTGGGGCTCGGATAAAGTTTATCTGTTGCGCCAACGCTATCGTTTTGACGTGGAAACGCGTCCACATGGTCGTACTGCAAATATCGTTATTCACTTAGTTGAACACGAAGAGTTCTACGACGATAAAGCGCAACAAGTTTTATTAAGCGGTGAAGATAAGCAAAGATACACTATTGATATGCTGAACAGCGCCATTGCGTATATCAGCGTTAAGCGCGACCAAGCGATCCAATCGAATCGTTTGAAGCAAACCTTAGGTATTAATGTTGATCTCGTAACGCCTGAAGAAGGTAAAGCTTACTGGTCTGCTAAAGCCTCTTACAAGCAAGTGTGGGATCGTCTACGCATAGTGCTACCAGAAATGGGCTTTGAAATTGCCGATATGGATAGTGCTAAAGGATTGTACTTTATCAAGTTTGACGATAACTCTGGTTTCTGGAGTTCATTGTGGGGCGAAGATAAGTTAGCACTGAAAGAAGGTAGCTACCGTTTACTGCTTGAAGATGGTGATACTCCAGAAGAAACGAAAATCTTCCTTCGCGATGGCGAAGATCAGCCATTAAGCGATGAAGTAGTTAGCAATGTGTACCAGTCACTGTCAAACCTGATGAAAGAAGAACGTCAAATACGTTAATTTCAGCAGTTGACTAGAAAAGGGCGAATTATCGCCCTTTTTTATTGGCTGCGATTTGAGTTTTAAGCAGGGAGTTGTCGATTATCTAGGCGATCTGTGTTTCAGGATTTAATTATCTATATACCAATCTTTTTCAAATGGTTTTAGTGATAAATGTTGAGTTACTGGTGATAAGTAAAATTAATCACTTAACAACCTTGTTATCGTACTGCATTCTGGCAACTCAACCATTGATATCGCCAAAGACACTTAATCATACATATTTTGCGCTATCAGCGTAATTTGTAAGAAAAAGTAAAACGTATTGATGCGATGATGTGAGTGAGTAAACTAGCCGTCATTAATGCGAGTCATTCCTTGGAAGCCCGATGAAAAAAATTATTCTAATAATCGCCATATTGGCCGCGGCATGGTTTGGATACCAAGCCATGCAACCGCAAGAGATTGCTGCAGCCCAGATTAAACTCATACCTAATGTAGTGATTGCCACTGCAGCTATGGCGCCCATTCGCGATGAAGTTGAAGCTATTGGTAGCAATAAAGCCGCAGAATCTGTAACGATAACGCCTAAAGTCACCGACATAGTGATAGCGCTTAAATTTGACGACGGCGATATCGTTAAAAAGGGCGAGTTATTAGTCCAACTGCAAAATGCTGAGCAGATCGCTAAGGTTAAAGCCGCGCAAGTCAAAGTCAGTGATAATCAACGTGAATTAGCTCGGATCAGTTCGTTGGTGACTAGCCGCACTGTGGCCGAGTTAGAGCGCGACAGATTACAAACCCTTATTGATACCACCCGTGCCGAGCTCGAACAGGCGCAATCATCACTCAATGATCGCAGTATTCTGGCGCCTTTTAATGGCCGTTTAGGCTTACGTCAAATCAGTGTGGGCAGCTTAGTGTCGCCCGGCACTGTGATTACGACATTGGATGATATTTCTACCATTAAGCTCGATTTTTCAGTGCCAGAGCGCTTTATTCAAGATTTAGAGCCAGGTAAAAAGGTTGAAGCCAAAGCGGTCGCTTTCCCTGATGTGACTTTCAAAGGTGTGGTGACATCGATTGATAGCCGTGTGAATCCAACCACGCGCACAGTGATTGTTCGCGCCGAAATCCCCAATCCTGAACTGCGTTTATTACCGGGCATGTTGATGAAGGTCAAACTCATCAAGCGTAGCCGCGAGGCCTTGATGTTGCCTGAATCTGCCATTATCCCGATCCAAAACAGCCATTATGTTTACAGCGTCAATGCTGACAAGGTGATTGAACGTAAACAAGTCACTATTGGGATTCGCACCCGTGGCTGGGTGGAGATCTTAGATGGTTTAGCCTTGGGCGAAAACGTAGTGATCCGCGGCTTACTGAAAGTTCATCCTGGGGATAAAGTGCAAACTGAGTTCGCGGAAAAGTTTAGTTATCTTGCCGATACGAACGCGGAGCCAAGTGTATGATCCTTACTGATCTCTCGGTCAAACGTCCCGTATTTGCCTCAGTGATCAGCTTGCTGCTGGTCGCTTTCGGGCTTGTCTCCTTTGATAAATTACCCCTGCGTGAATACCCAAACATAGATCCGCCAGTGGTATCTATCGACACGAATTACCGCGGTGCCAGTGCTGCCGTGGTGGAAAGCCGCATTACCCAATTGATTGAAGACAGGATCAGTGGCGTCGAAGGCATTCGTCACGTGAGTTCATCGAGCAGTGATGGCCGCTCATCAGTTACCTTAGAGTTTGATATTAGCCGTAATATTGAAGATGCAGCTAACGATGTGCGCGACAGGATCTCAGGTTTACTCGACAATTTACCCGATGAAGCTGATCCCCCAGAAGTGCAAAAAGCCAATGGCAGTGATGAAGTGATCATGTGGCTCAATCTCGTGTCGGATCAAATGACGACCCTAGAATTGACCGATTACACCAACCGTTATTTGTCGGACCGCTTTTCGGTGGTCGATGGTGTGGCGCGGATGCGTATTGGTGGTGGTAAGGTTTACGCCATGCGCGTTTGGCTTGACAGACAAGCCTTGGCCTCTCGCAGTTTAACGGTTGCCGATGTTGAGGCCGCGCTCAGAGCTGAGAACGTCGAGTTACCTGCAGGTTCGATAGAGTCGAAGGAGCGGCACTTTACTGTGCGACTGGAGCGGGGTTATCGCACTGCCGAAGATTTCGCAAACTTAGTGATCACCCAAGGGGAAGACGGTTATTTAGTCAAACTGAGCGATGTCGCACGGGTGGAAATTGGCTCTGATGAAGAGCGGATTATGTTCCGTGGCAACAAAGAGGCAATGATAGGTTTAGGCGTGTCTAAACAGTCAACCGCCAATACGTTAGAAGTGGCGCGCGCAGTGAACGCGCTGGTTGACAAAATCAACCCGACCTTGCCAGCGGGCATGTCGATTAAACGCAGCTACGATAGCTCAGTGTTTATCGAAGCCTCGATTAAAGAAGTGTATCAAACCCTGTTCACAGCGATGATTTTAGTGATTATCGTGATTTATCTGTTCCTTGGCAGCGTGCGCGCTATGTTGATCCCCGCGATCACTGTGCCTGTGTCTCTGCTCGGCACCTTTATTGTGCTGTATGCGCTAGGTTATACCATTAACCTCTTGACCTTATTGGCGATGATCCTCGCCATCGGTATGGTGGTGGATGATGCGATTGTGATGCTGGAAAACATCCATAGACGTATCGAAGAAGGAGATTCCCCACTCAAAGCTGCTTTTCTCGGTGCGCGTGAAGTGGCTTTTGCTGTCATCGCGACCACACTCGTGTTGGTCGCGGTATTTATGCCAATCACTTTTCTTGAGGGTGATTTAGGTAAATTATTTAAAGAGTTTGCCGTGACCATGAGTGCGGCGGTGCTGTTCTCTAGCCTAGTAGCGCTCACACTCACGCCCATGATGTGCTCTAAGTTGCTTAAGCCGAGTTCGCAGGATTCTTGGTTGGTACGTAAGGTCGACGGCATAATGACAAAAGTGTCAAACCGGTATCAATTGTCCCTAAAATCCGCCATGGCCCACCCGATATTGGTGTCGATTCTAGTGTTAGTCGCATTAGGCTCTAGTGTCTATTTAGTCCAAAAAGTACCGCAAGAATTTGCGCCACAGGAAGACCGTGGTTCGTTATTTTTGATGGTCAACGGGCCACAGGGCGCGAGTTATGAATACATAGAATCCTATATGAATGAAGTGGAAAACCGCTTGATGCCATTGGTCGAAACGGGTGATATCAAACGTCTGCTCATTCGTGCCCCCCGTGGCTTTGGCCGCGCGGCGGATTTCTCTAACGGTATGGCAATCATAGTACTGGAAGACTGGGGCAAACGTCGTCCAGTAAAGGAAGTTATCGTCGACATTAATAAACGTCTTGCCAATCTCGCCGGAGTGCAAGCGTTCCCTGTAATGCGCCAAGCCTTTGGTCGCGGTGTAGGTAAACCTGTGCAATTTGTGATTGGTGGACCTAGCTACGAAGAGCTTGCCCGCTGGCGCGATATCATGATGCAAAAGGCGGCACAGAATCCCAAATTATTGGGATTAGATCACGATTATAAAGAGACTAAGCCTCAACTTCGTGTCGTCATCGACAGAGACAGAGCGGCGAGCCTTGGGGTGTCGATTTCAAATATAGGCCGTACGTTGGAATCCATGCTGGGCTCACGCTTAGTGACGACGTTTATGCGTGACGGTGAAGAATACGATGTGATAGTTGAAGGTGAGCGCGATAATCAAAATACCGCGGCGGATCTGCAAAATATCTATGTTCGTTCCGAGCGCACTCAAGAACTTATTCCGCTGTCTAACTTAGTGACTGTGGAGGAGTTTGCCGACGCCAGTTCGCTTAATCGCTATAATCGCATGCGCGCGATCACCATAGAAGCCAGTTTGGAAGATGGTTATAGCTTAGGTGAAGCCCTTGATTATATGAATCAATTGGCGCGTACCTATTTGCCAGCGGAAGCGGTGATTAGCTACAAGGGCCAATCCCTCGATTATCAAGAGTCGGGTAGCTCTATGTACTTCGTATTCATCCTTGCACTGGGGATTGTATTCCTCGTGCTCGCGGCGCAGTTTGAGAGTTATATCCACCCTGTGGTGATCATGCTTACTGTGCCGCTGGCTACCGTCGGCGCCTTAATTGGTTTGTGGCTTACGGGGCAGAGTCTTAATATTTACAGTCAGATAGGCATTATTATGCTGGTCGGGTTAGCCGCGAAAAATGGCATCTTGATTGTCGAGTTTGCTAACCAATTACGGGATAAAGGCGTTGATTTTGATAAGGCCATTATCCAAGCGTCAGCGCAGCGGTTACGACCTATCTTAATGACAGGGATCACCACTGCCGCTGGTGCCGTGCCATTGGTGTTGGCGGTAGGCGCAGGTGCTGAAACTCGTTTTGTGATTGGTGTAGTGGTGTTGTCTGGGATTTTACTGGCAACCTTATTCACTATCTTCGTGATCCCCGCCGCTTATGGACTCTTTGCCCGCAACAGCGGATCGCCCGAAGCTATCGCCCAACAGTTAGAAAAAGAATTAGCCCAAGACTAACGCCTCGTGCAGGTTGATGTTGGAAGCATACATATAGGCGCTTGGTATTCATCAAGCGCCTTATTTTTCGCCATTCGAACCTCGTTTTAGCCCTTGCCCTTGAAAAGCAAATTTGGAGCCCCATTTAGTAAACACTAAGCGTTACTTTTACCAAATTACGTAACAAATAAAGGAAAATTTCATGTCACAACAAGAAACTCATGGTTTTCAAACAGAAGTCAAACAGCTGTTGCATTTGATGATCCATTCTTTGTATTCCAACAAAGAAATTTTCTTGCGTGAACTGGTCTCCAACGCTGCGGATGCGGCGGACAAGCTGCGTTATCTGGCGTTGACCAATGACGCACTCTATGAAGGCGACGGTGAACTGCGAGTCCGTATCAGTGCCGATAAAGAAAAAGGCACTGTGACCATCGAAGACAACGGCGTGGGTATGACCCGCGACGGCGTGATTGAGCATTTAGGCACAATCGCAAAATCAGGCACCGCTGATTTCTTTAAGAATCTATCGGGCGAATCTTCAAAGGATTCACAGTTAATCGGTCAGTTCGGTGTCGGTTTCTATTCAGCCTTTATCGTGGCGAAGAAAGTCACTGTTCGCACTCGCGCTGCCGGTCATAAGGCCGATGAAGCCGTATTGTGGGAATCAGAAGGCGAGGGTAACTTCACCGTTGATACCATCACCAAGGCGAGCCGTGGTACTGAAATTACGCTGCACCTGCGTGACGAAGAAAAAGAATTTGCCGATGATTGGCGCCTGCGTTCGATCATCACTAAATACTCAGATCATATCTCTGTGCCAGTCGAAATGTGGCAAGAAGGCTCGCCAGAGCGTGATGGTCCTGATGGCGAAAAAATTCCTGCGACCGAAGGTCAATGGAAAGTCATGAACAAAGCCACGGCTTTGTGGATGCGCAATAAAGCTGACATCAGTGATGAAGAGTATCAAGAGTTTTACAAACACATTTCCCACGATTACACCGACGCACTACTGTGGAGTCATAATCGGGTAGAAGGTAAGCAAGAATACACTAACCTATTGTATATTCCTGCAAAAGCGCCTTGGGATATGTGGAATCGCGACCGTAAACACGGCCTAAAACTGTTTGTGCAACGTGTGTTCATCATGGATGACGCTGAGCAATTTATGCCATCTTATCTGCGCTTCGTGCAGGGCTTAATTGACTCAAACGATCTGCCGCTGAACGTATCCCGCGAAATTCTGCAGGATAACCACGTGACCAAAGCGATGCGTACTGGTATCACCAAACGTGTGCTTGGCATGCTGGAAAAACTGGCGAAAGACGATGCGGAAAAATATCAACAGTTCTGGGCTGAATTTGGTCAAGTGCTGAAAGAAGGGCCTGCGGAAGATTTCGCTAACCGTGAGCGTATTGCTGGCTTATTGCGTTTTGCCTCGACCCACACGGGCAGTGCGGCGCCGACTGTGTCACTTGATGACTACATCAGCCGCATGAAAGAAGGCCAAACTAAGATTTATTACATTGTTGCCGACAGCCATGAAGCCGCAGCTAACAGCCCACATTTAGAGTTGCTACGTAAGAAAGGCATTGAAGTCTTACTGATGTCAGAGCGTATCGACGAGTGGCTAATCAACCACTTAACTGAGTACAAAGAGAAACAATTGCACTCAGTGACCCGTGGTGATTTAGAACTTGGCGAGCTGGAAGATGCATCTGAAAAAGAAGCGCAAGAAAAGCTTGAGCAAGAATCGGTAGCTTTAGTTGAACGCATTAAAACGGCATTAGGCTCAACCGTTGCGGATGTGAAAGTTACGTCACGCTTAACCGACACTCCTGCCTGTGTGGTGGCGGGTGAAGGCGAAATGTCGACTCAGATGATCAAGCTGATGCAAGCTGCGGGTCAACCTGTGCCAGAAGTGAAGCCGACATTTGAGATCAACCCAGCGCACCCATTAGTATCGCGCTTAAATGATCTTCAAGATGAAGCCGCCTTCGCGGATTGGTCAAATCTGCTGCTGCAACAGGCGCAATTATCTGAAAAAGGTAGCCTTGCGGACCCATCGGCCTTTATCAAGCTGATGAACCAAATGTTACTGGCTAACATGAAGTAAATGACTATCGGGGCCCTTCTTTGAACGGCCCCGATATTGTTTCTAGTGCAGGAAGAGTGGTTTGCGCCTAGCCTGTCACTCAATCCGTTAGCGGTAAGACTCGATTTTAAGACTTGGTTCTAACGCTTAGTTTTAAAAGAATAAGGCCTCCCATGATAGAGGCCTTAAATGTTAAGGGAATACTATGGACAATATCCTCAGTCTGACTAAAGACAATATTCAGCAAGTGGTTGACGCCTCGATGCAACAGATCGTGGTGTTAGCATTTTGGGCTCAGCCGCAGGAACAAAGTGTGGCTATGCTGCACACCTTAGAGAAAATTGCCGCGCAAAATGCGGGTCGATTCGTGCTCGCAAAAGTTGACTGTGAAGCCGAATTAGAAATTGCCAATTACTTTCGCATTCAAAGTCTACCGACCACGTTAGTATTGGATAAAGGTCAGCCTGTCGATGGTTTTGCTGGCCTGCAAGATGCGGCGCAAGTCACGGCTATGCTGGATAAATATTTACCGCCTATGTGGCAGTTACAGTTAGCACAGGCAAAAGCATTACTCGCCCTGAGTCAAGTTAGCGCAGAGGATCTTGCCACTGCCGCCGTGTTGCTTAAAGAAGCACATACAGGGTCAAATCAAGCGGGTGAGGTGAGTCTAGTGCTTGCCGATGTGTATCTGATGCAGGGCGAATTAGTGTTAGCACAAGCCATGCTTGAGAAAGTAGGGCTTGCCGACCAAGATGGTTATTACCAGAGTTTAAAAGCTAAGCTCGCACTTGCCTTGGATGCGGCGGATACCCCTGAAATTCGCGATTTGCAGCAAAAGTTTGAGCAAAATCCAACAGATTTAGTGTTATTACTCGAGCTGAGTAAGGCATTGCATGCTGCCCACCGCGATGATGAAGCATTAGAACTGTTATTCGGTGTGCTCAGTAAAGATTTAGGTGCTGAAAATGGCACAGTAAAACAAGTATTTATGGAAGTATTAACGGCACTTGGCCAAGGTAATCCCATAGCCAATCAATACCGCCGTAAGCTCTATACTTTGCTCTATTAATGAAAAAAATCGCTTAGTAACCGCAGTTTATTTGCGGTTTCTGAGGCTAAAGTCGAAGCTAAAACCCTTCTCAATGGCGGCCAGATGTGCGAAGATCGCCGCCCTAAGAAGAATATCAATGCGAAAAGAGGACTCTTGAGATGCGCATTATCCTATTGGGCGCCCCAGGTGCCGGTAAAGGTACCCAGGCCCAGTTCATTATGGAACAGTATGGTATCCCACAAATTTCCACTGGTGATATGTTACGTGCCGCGGTAAAAGCGGGTACTCCACTGGGTTTGGAAGCGAAAAAAGTGATGGATGCTGGTCAACTGGTTTCTGATGATCTGATCATCGGTCTGGTTAAAGAGCGTATCGCACAGGAAGACTGTGTTAAAGGTTTCTTGTTAGACGGTTTCCCACGTACTATCCCACAGGCGGATGCGATGGCGGCAAACGGTATTAGCATTGATCACGTGATTGAAATCGACGTGCCAGACGAAGAAATCGTTAAGCGCATGAGCGGTCGCCGTGTTCACCCAGGTTCTGGCCGTGTTTACCATGTGGTTTTCAATCCACCTAAAGTGGAAGGTAAAGACGACGTGACGGGCGAAGATTTAGCTATTCGTCCAGATGACGAAGAAAGCACAGTGCGTAAACGCCTCGCGATTTATCACGAGCAAACTAAGCCGCTCGTTGAATACTACGGTAAAGTGGCTGCCGCTGGCCAAACTCAATACAACAAGTTTGACGGTACTCAATCGGTTGCGGCCGTGAGTGAGCAGTTAGCTAGAGTGTTGAAATAACCGAATAAAGGTTAATTTACGAGAACAAGTTCTCATATTAAGAAAAAGCCTGCCGATGCAGGCTTTTTTTATGGGTATCGCAATGTTAGCCTCCAAGTGAACTTCATTAACCATGAGCCTAACGTTGAATCCTTCCCCTGCTTTTGGTGTGTTATTGGTTAACCTCGGCACGCCTGATCAACCTAGTCCTAAGGCCGTTAAACGCTTTTTAAGGCAGTTTTTAAGTGATCCCCGTGTCGTCGATTTATCGCCGTGGATTTGGCAACCGCTGCTGAACGGCATTATTCTCAACACCCGTCCGGCGAAAGTCGCCAAACTCTACCAAAGCGTGTGGACGCAGGAAGGTTCGCCCTTGATGGTGATAAGTGCACGCCAAGCACAAAAGTTGGCGGTGGACTTAAGTGCAACCTTTAACCAGACCATTCCGGTTGAACTGGGTATGAGTTACGGCAATCCCTCCATCGATGCGGGATTTGAACGCCTGAAAGATCAAGGAGCAGAGCGTATTATTGTGCTGCCTTTGTATCCCCAATATTCCTGCTCGACGGTGGCAAGTGTGTTCGATGCCGTTGCCCGTTATCTTAAAACTGTGCGTGACATGCCGCAGGTTCGCTTTAATAAAGACTATTTTGACCATAGCGCTTATATTGCTGCGCTGGCACACAGTGTGACGCGCCACTGGAAAACCCATGGGCAGGCCGACAAGTTGCTCTTGTCATTTCACGGTATTCCACTGCGTTATGTGAAAGAGGGCGACCCTTACCGCGAGCAGTGTTTTGTCACGGCTAAACTGTTGGCGCAAAAACTTGAGCTGAGCGAGTCGCAATGGCAAGTGTGCTTCCAATCGCGCTTTGGCCGCGAAGAATGGTTAACGCCCTACGCCGATAAATTACTGGCCGAGTTACCTGCGCAAGGGATCAAAAGTGTCGATGTGATTTGCCCTGCGTTTGCGACCGATTGCCTCGAAACCTTAGAAGAAATCTCCATTGGCGCTAAGGAAACCTTTTTGCATGCGGGTGGCAGCGACTATCGGTTTATCCCTTGTTTGAACGACGATGAGTTACACATTGAATTATTACGGCAATTAATCCAAGAACAAGCGGTATCTTGGGCCCATACCCAAGCCACCTGAAGATACGAGTTTCAGAGCGCCTAGGGTGATTCAATTCAAGGCGCATCAATGACAGAATGTCGGCCACCTTTTGAATTGATGCAACACGGAAGTGAAGTGCCCTAGGCGCTCCGTCCCGGCGGCAGATGTTAAACACGAGGTAACGCACTTTATACTGTGTTGACTATTTTTAACTTAGCCCACTAGGTCTGCAAATAGCCGCAATCGCCATGGATGGCGTGAATGCCATTTATGCAGGAGTAATAAATTGCCTTGTCTGAACCATTCCGTTAAATTCCCGCTGAATCCTGCATCTTCAGGTTGTTTGGGTATTGGAGCACTGGCTTCGAACTGATTTTGTGATAGAATCTGCGCCCTTCCGGCTAAGGGGTGGTTTTTTTGTCTCGCTAGCCTAGACTCAATATTTTTAGGATGCTGCTTGGCTTGACCGCCTCGGCAGACGCCAATTAGCATGGATGCCAGGAAAAGAGAGCCACTATGAAGTTTCCCGGTCAGCGTAAATCTAAACATTATTTTCCGGTTAAAACCCGAGATCCGCTGCTTGAACAGCTGACTCAACAGCCTCAGCCGTTTGCGACCTATATCAGCGGTATTGATCAAACCTTAGTGGATATCGAAGCGAAAGTGGAAGACGAATTGCTGAGCCGTTATGGCTTGCCCAAAGGCAATTCTACCTTGATCAATGATGAACAGGCCCACAGACTCTACACTGAGTTAAAAATTCATGGTTTGATTAGCGATGAATTTGCTGGTGGCACGATTGGCAACACAGTGCACAATTATTCTATTCTGGCCGATGACCGTTCAGTGCTGTTTGGGGTAATGAGTCAGAATATCGAAGTGGGCAGTTATGCCTACCGCTATTTATGTAATACCTCTTCTAAAGTCGACCTTAACTTTCTACAACCTGTAGATGGTCCTATCGGTCGCTGTTTTACCCTGATTTCTGAGTGCGGCGAGCGAACATTTGCGATCAGCAAAGGCGCTATGGATAAACTCACACCTGAATTTATCGATAAAGACGTGGTGCAGGGCAGTTCAGCCTTAGTGTTGACCGCGTATTTGATGCGCGCCAGTGATGGCGACCGTATTACCGATGCGGCCATGTGCGCTATCGAATATGCAAAAGCCGCCGAAGTTCCCGTGGTATTAACCTTAGGCACGCGTTTCTTGATTGAAGAAGACCCGCAATGGTGGCAAAACTTCATCAAAGAACATGTCACCATTTTGGCGATGAATGAAGACGAAGGTGAAGCCTTAACGGGTTCAAGGGATCCTCTGCTTGCCAGTGAAAAAGCCTTGGAATGGTGCGACATGGTATTAACCACGGCGGGGCCTATCGGGCTTTATACTGCGGGTTATACTGAAGATTCTGAAAAACGCGAAACGACGCACACCTTGTTGCCGGGTGCTATCCCTGAATTTAATCGTTATGAATTTTCCCGTCCAAAGCTTAAAAGTGACTGTGAAACACCAATCAAAGTGTTTGCCCACATTTCACCTTATATGGGCGGCCCAGAAAAAATCGGTAACACCAATGGCGCTGGCGATGGCGCGTTATCGGCGTTATTGCACGATCTGGCGGCCAATACTTTCCACAAGACTAACGTGCCAGGCTCAAGTAAACATAAGCGTGATGGCCTATGTTATTCCTCGTTTTCTCAAGTGTGTAAGTACGCTAACCGCGTCGCCTATGAAGTCTTAGCTCAGCATAGCCCGCGTTTATCCCGCGGTTTACCTGAGCGCGAAGACAGCTTAGAAGAATCCTACTGGGAAAGATAAGTCGGTAGCTGTATTGGGATTAAGCTGACTGATTTACGCTAGGGCAATAACGGCAAACCGTTGTTGCCCTTATTTTTATGGCGTTTATCAATAATCAATTAACTAAGCATTAATTTTAACTACAGGCAGTTGCGAATAAATGTTAACGTTAGTCGGGTTCAGGTAGTCCAAATACAGCGATGATTTAAGGTGGAATTTTCGGTGAAAGCGCAAATCTTAAGAGAAATGAAGGTACTCACGGCCATAGAGCCAGAGTTCGAAGTGCAACGTCGTGTCGCGTTTATTAAAACCAAACTAAAAGAAGCACGCAGCAAGGCATTGGTATTAGGGATCAGCGGTGGGGTGGATTCTTCTACCGCTGGGCGTTTGTGTCAGTTAGCGGTGGACAGTTTAAATAAAGAAAATAGCCAAGGCGGTTACCAGTTTATCGCTGTGCGGTTACCTTATCAGATCCAAAAAGATGAGCATGAGGCGCAATTAGCCTGTCAGTTTATTCAGCCCTCTAAGTTGGTCACTGTGAATGTGCATCAAGGCGTTGATGGCGTGCACAGCGCTACCGTTGCCGCGTTAGCCGAAGCCGGATTGCCTTTGCCCGATGTGGCGAAAGTGGATTTTGTGAAGGGTAACGTTAAAGCCCGTATGCGGATGATCGCCCAGTATGAACTCGCCGGACTCGTAGGCGGGCTTGTGGTGGGGACAGATCACAGCGCCGAAAATATCACAGGTTTTTACACTAAATGGGGCGATGGTGCCTGCGATTTAGCGCCATTATTTGGTCTTAACAAACGCCAAGTTCGCCAACTCGCCGCGTATCTTGGCGCGCCAGAATCGTTAGTCTATAAAGCGCCGACCGCGGATTTAGAAGATAATAAACCGTTACTCGAAGATGAAGTCGCGCTTGGCCTAACCTATGCGCAAATCGATGATTTCCTTGAGGGAAAAGACGTTGGCAAGGCGGTTGAAGACAAGTTAATTGGTATTTATAAGGCGACGCAGCATAAACGTCAGCCTATTCCAACTATTTACGACTAACCCTGAATCGTCCTTGAATATGCACTCGTTTGAACTCTGTTCACGAGTGCTTTTTTATGCCTTTGTTATTTGGTGACTAATGCTGTGGTGACAGCCGTTACCACAATCATAATGGGATTATTCACTGTGGTGGGGCTCTGGCGTTGCTAAGTGTTGGCGTGTCAGGGCGATCAGTTGGTTTGGGTATTGGCGATAATCCAAATAGGGCGTGAGTAAACAATGCTGTCCTAGCGAAGATGGCAGCTTAAGTACGGTTATGGATTTATTTTGGGCAGTTAAATGCTGCGCACCGGAATCGTTCACGGACATGGTGAGCCCTAAAGCATTTGCGGCCACTTGCCCCGCAATGAGATGAATCTTAGCGTTTGCCATCAATTCAGTGCCGCCTATGCAGAGCAGTTCATTTTGCTTGAGTAACACTTGGTCACGATAGCTGCGCCAATCTTCTCCAACCGCGCTGACTTTTGCCATAATAGTGAAGATCTTACGCCAATGATTGCCATTGAGAGCTATAAGAGTCGCGACAGCATCTGGCTGAGTGTAATGCCAGCTCTCAGGTACCAGCGGCGCTGTAGGAAGATAGTAAGCGAACCTAGCGTGTGGATTACCAATTATCATCGAGAGCGTATAAGTTTCGTTGGAATAAGACTATTTTCGATCCTAACCCGATTAAGGCCTATGCGGCTAATAAAATTGCGAGATGAGTAAATTGGGTGACTAAATTGAAGTGATTAAATTGCACTGCTTACACTAGTAGATTTTATCGCGGTAAAACGTTTGAAGGATGTTTTTATCTACCCGTATAATCTAGTTGCATATTTTATCTCCATGTAGGAACAGCGATGAAGACCATCATCATAGGTTCGACAAAACACCTATTTTTAGCTGCAGTGTATGCGAGTACTGGCATAGTGGTGGCGTTACTCGCGACAGGGATCTATTTTCTTAATGCGCGCCCTGAGCTGTCACTTTGGCATACGGTCGAGCTAGAAAATGAGTTCCATTATAATACTAAACTCGCTAATTTTAATGAGTACTTAGCGCTAGAAGACCGCTTATTCGGCGAAGTTGAGCGCAAAGTTGTACAGAAGATTCCTACCTCTGAATTATCTCCAGTGAATCGCTATGTGAAAAACAGCTTGTCTGATCCTGCCCATTGGCCACAAAACTGGAATCGCAGTTATGAATGGTCTGTGGCTAATGCCGAATTTGGAGTATTACTGCTCCACGGTATGTCGGATTCGCCCTATGCTCTATCCAATGTGGCAGTGCACTTTAAAGGTAAAGCCCATGTGCTCGGTTTAAGACTGCCAGGACATGGCACGATTCCAAGTGGATTGACTGAGCTTTATTGGCAAGATCTGGCCGCAGCGGTGAATTTAGCCACAGCGCATATGCGGCAAACTCTGAAAGATAAACCGTTATTTGTGGTGGCTTTTTCGACGGGTGCCGCCGTCGCGCTGAACCATGAGTTAGAACGTATAAGCCATAATAAAACCCCTGATTATGATGGAATGATTTTTATCTCTCCCGCGATAGGGCTAGCGCCATCTGCGGCGGCTGCACGCTGGCAGAGTTGGATAGGACGATTGTTGGAGCTGGATAAACTGTAATGGAACAGTATTCAAGTAGAGTACGATCCCTTTAAATACACCTCTTTTGCGGTTAATGCGGGCGATGTAGTTTATCAATTAGCCCTGCGTAACCAAGGTTTATTGGCAGGATTAACGCCGAAGCAACGGGTGCAAGTTCCGTCGATACTCACCTTTCAGTCAGTGGTGGACGCAACGGTTTCAACTGCGGCGGTGGTGAATAATCTGTATCAAACGTTGCCTGAAAAAGGTCATGAGCTAGTGCTGTTTGATATGAACCGACTCGATGTAAATGCCAAGATGGTGTCCAATGATCCGCTTGCGGGCTTGTTGGCGAACATTAATAACCCTGAGTTACATTATCGCAGCACTGTGGTGGAAAATATCAGTAATGAAACCACGCAGGTTCAGGCGCGATACTTTGGTTTAGATGAACTGGGTTTAGATGAACAAAATTTAGATACACAGGATATAGACACACAGGGTAAAGTGCTCACTCAGGTCAGTGAAAACGTGCGGATATTAGATTTATATTGGCCTGCAGGCGTGTATTCTTTATCCCATGTTGCGCTACCTTTTGGCATAGATGATGGGCTTTATGGCGCCGTGATCCAGCCTGATTTACATAGGATCCAAATCGGAGCCTCAGCTTCGCGCGGAGAGCGCGGCTTGTATAGCGTGTCAGCGTCTGAAATGTTACGACAGAAATGGAATCCCTTTTTCCCGTATCTACTCGAGCGCATGGATGAGTACCGACTCGCCCATATGCACTCGCATTGAATGATGATTTAGTAAACAGGTGTCATTATGTCTGTTCTGCAGCTAAATCTTGTTTGAGTATGGTCGTAATCAGTATCGAGCAATCATTATCGACGAAAATTGTGTCATTCAGAACATAAACTAAGCAGTTGATCAAAGAGATGTAATGAAGCCCTTGCGCAGTTGCGAGGCAATTGCTACAGTTCTGGCTCGCTTAAGATAAACCCCATAAACAGTATCTTAGGTGATAAGTAATTAAGCAAAAGCCGTAAAGATTATCGCTAAACTATATTTAGCTAAGTCAGCACAGGTATGCAATATACTTAAAAATTCGGTATGTAGCGCAGCCCGGTAGCGCACTGTCATGGGGTGTCAGGGGTCGGAGGTTCGAATCCTCTCATACCGACCAAATTCCTCTTTTTATAAGAGTTAAAAAGCCTGCAAACTTAATCGTTTGCAGGCTTTTTTATTTTAGTGCGATTTTTAAATTCATTTTAGTCATACCAAAAGACTGAGGTATATGTATGGTAAAGTGTCTCCAGTTTGAATCATGAAAAAACATAACAAATATGGGCAGGCTGCGCGTAGCTGCGACTTTATCACAGTGTTGAATCACCCCGAGGTTTGATTGATAGGGGGGATGTATAAGTTGTATTGTTAAATAGAAATTTTCTGAAAGCTTTGGGTAATGCTTTGAAGATTCAGAAGTGGCATTTATTGGGAGCAAAAAATTAGTTGGACACACTTTTGTTCCCATCTTATGGTTGAATAAACTGCATTAAAAAACCCAAATACCACGCCAACAAAGACGCCCAAGTATAACCCCAAACTGCCATCAATAAAGCAGCGGAAGCCAGCCTTGGGTGAAAAGCGCTGGCGATAACTGGTGCAGAAGCCGCACCACCAATATTACACTGACTCGCGATCGCGAAGTACATGATAGGTAATCGAAAAAATACAGTAAAAATAAATAAGATAATAATGTGTATAGAGAACCAAATAAGAGCGATACAAACGTAATAGGGCGCGGCGCTCAATGCGCTAATATCAAAGTTCAACCCCATCAACATTATCATGATATAGATAAAAAAAAGAGCTGCCTGCTGAGTTTCCTTGACTAACACATGTCTTGCATTTGTTAATGAAAATAATAATCCTAAAAAAGTTGCAATTAATACTGACCAAAAAAATTCAGAAGTAAGATTGTATTTAAATAAGTGTGGGAAACTATTAGCGATTCTTGTTGCAAGGAAGGATGATAATTTTTCACTAAAGAAAATTACAATGAAAAAAGTCAAGATCAATATCAGAATCCAATAATAGCTTGTTTGTTTTCCTATCACTTTACGTTTGATGTCAGTGCAAAATATCGGTCTATAGCTTTTATCAGCTTTCAGGAAATCATCGATTTTATCTTGGCGTTCTGCAATGAAAAGTAATATAACCATCCATATACCGGAAAAAAGAATATTAATAGCCATCATTACCGCAAATACGGCATCACCGACACTGTGGATTTCTTTTACAGCCAATTGATTGGCGGTTCCGCCAAGCCAGTTTGCCATCAGTGTTGACATGCCTTTCCAGGCAGCATTATCTCCCTGCCAGACGAGTTCGTTCGGAAAAAATATAGAGCCTAACCATAGGCTTAATGGACCGCCAATACAGATGCTCACAGCACCTAGCACGTACATACCGAGAAGTTTTTTTCCCACTAAACTGAGAGCAAAGAAATCGGTACCTAAAATCAACAAAAATAAACAACCGGGCATTAAGTGTGTTTTTGCCATTTCGCTAAGTTGACTATAACTTGCATCAATAATATTTAGCGAGCTAAATATGGCAGGTAAGGTGTAGCACATTAGCATCAGTGGAAAAATACGATAAAATTGCTTAAAAAGTGTAATAGAGGATGTGTGTGTATAAAATAAACCACATAGTAAAAAGACTAAAAAAAATCCTATTCCAAGATCTGATGATATCAATTTAATTCACCTAGTAAGAATAGCTGGTATACATATATTATATTTTAAAGTAGCTTACTAAAGGCTAGGAAACTCATGCTTAATGCAGATAATTCTTCTCCTTCACGCTGAATTGACCAATAAGTTCGTTTATAATCCCATCCATCCACAGGTAATAAAATAAGGTCTTTTCTTGCTAATTCAGCGTCAATCGCTAATAGGGGTAATACACTCAAACCTATGCCTGTTCCAATTGCCCTTTTAATAGAGCCAATGGTTGACATGCTGATTTCATCACGAACGTGAATATTTAAGCTTTTTAATAACTGAATTGCACGAATTCGAGAGAACGATGATTCATGGTCGAATATCCACAATTGTTCACTAAGCCAAGATTTTGTATTTAAACCATTCGCAGCAGGATGAGTTACGCCACTCACAATGCAAAGATTATCTTGTAACCAATGCTCACAAATGAGATTTTTACTCGCGGGTTTAGCATCAATAAAGCCTAAGTCTAGTTCTTTTTCTGAAACCATTTTTTCAATAACTAAACTATTATCAATGACTAGTTTTATTTTTACATCGGGATATTGGTTCTTAAATAATGGAATTTTTTTAGATAATACATAGTTACCAGCAGTCTTACTGCTCCCAATGGTTAACGTCCCCTTGATGCCATGTTCAGGGAATGAAAATATATTTTCTAACTCTTTTCCCTTGGATAGCATTTCATTAGCATAAGGTAATATTATTTCTCCATGCGCATTTACAACCAAACCTCCCGCCACTCGCTCAAATAATCTGCAGCCTAAAGAGCTTTCTAATTCTTTAAGTGCCATACTTACAGCAGGCGTTGACATATGAAGTACTTTTGCCGCTTTTGAGATCTGCCTCTCAGAATGTATGGCTTTAAAGATCATCAATTGTCTTAATGTTATCCGCATCAAATGCTCCGCGAGGGGAAAATCAGTTATACTAGCAGTATAATAGTTTAAAACGATAAATAATTAACATGATAAATATCTGATTTTTATAAAGCGGCTATTTAGCCGCTTTATCTATAGAGGTTAAAATAGATATCTTGTAGATACAAAAATGAGAGTGTCATCAAACTCAGCATGTCCTTTGGCGTCAGTATAGTCACCATCAAAATAGGAAATACCTACCCCAAAAGTCAAATCCTTTTGAGCCTTAAAATCAACGCCTACTGAATATTGACTTGCATCACTCTCTTTTAGTGTTTTTAGATCTGCTCCGGCATTTTTTGTCACTTTACCCAGCCCAGCATCATCTTTTAAATATTGAAATTTTATATCATATTTATTAATAGGAACAACCATACTTAACAGATAGGAGTTACCTTTAATATTATCATAAATACTTGACTCAGAGCGCTGGTACATAGCCCCCAATTTTACGGATGAAATAGCAACACCACCCACCAGTCTTGTTGCCTCTAACTGGTTCAATCCATCAGCATAGGCTATTGAAATATAGTGACTATTCTTTTTAAGTGCTGCATCGCCTAGGGAAAAACTAATTGCATAATTGTTTTGTTTATCAGAAAGTTCTGGATTTTTTTGATTAAAATCCTTATCAAAAACATAACTGATACCCATAGTAACACCAGCGACCTTAGCGCTATTTAATGTTATCGAATCGCCTAATCTATCGTTACCTGAAATGATCATATTCATATCGCTTGAGGTAATATTAAACAAATCCACTTTACCTTCAGCACTTTTAAAAACGGTATCATTTCTTCCGAAAACAGCCGAGCCATAGTTAGTTTTAAAACCTAAGTAAGAGTTCCTCGGTTTGAAAATATTAGAATCATCGTTATCAAAGCTTTCTATCCCTGCTTCAAATTTATATAACAAGCTAAAATTATCATATACACTATACTCACCTTTAACGCCTAAATATGATGCATAATTTTCAAGGGAAAATCCATCAACTTTCTCGTTACCAGAAAGACCATTACTTGAGTTGGCCACACCAAGCCACAGTCTTCCATAAAAATCTAATGGCTCAGATAAAGCTGGAGTTGAACAAATTAAAATAAAACTAAAACCAAGATATTTAGCATTTTTCATCGACATCACCTTTTTAGAATGTAAAAGCAATGTCATATTAGAGATTTAAGCAAACACATCTCCGCTTTAGATCACATCTAATCAACAAAAACATCAAGTTAAGCATAACTTAAAGTGTGTTAAGTTATATTTAACAATTTCAATTTGTTGCTCAATGTCACTATTTAAAAAAATTAAGAAACTATCATCACGCCAAATCTTACCAAAATAAAAACTGGAGAATTGCATGAAGATAAAATACTTGAGTATTATTGTCTGTTCGATTTTAACGGCGTCATCATGGGCTGCTGATAATAAAAATGATTTAGCATCATTCCATAAAGATGTTAATGGTTGTAAAACCTGCCATACGGCACCCAATAAAGTGAGCGATAGCGAGACATTTGAAAATAAACAATGTAAATCCTGTCATGGTGATTATGGAAAACTAGCAAATCCCAAACTAGAAATTGACCCACATTCTTCACACTTAGGTGATATTAATTGTACGTCTTGTCATAAAGGACATGAACAACCAAAATTATATTGTAATGAATGTCATTCATTTAAAGGGCTCGACATGCCTTTTAATAAAGCCAAATCTAAAGAACCGTGGGACAAAGGTTGGGATAATGAAGCCATAAATAAAGCGATAGCTGCAGGTCCTAAAGAAACAACGGATGTGATTGTTGTTGGAGCCGGTAGTGCTGGGTTTAATGCTGCGATTGCAGCTAAAAAGGCGGGGGCTAACGTTATATTGCTTGATAAAGCACCATTTAGTGGTGGTAACTCTATGCTCGCCGCAGGCGGGTATAATGCTGTGGGTACAGTTCAGCAAAAAGATCATAAAGTCGATGATAAAATCGAATGGTATGTCGAAGATACAATGAAAGGCGGTCGATATGCTAACGACCCTAAATTGGTGCAAATATTAGCGGAGCAATCTGCTGATGGCATTAAATGGTTAGAATCTTTGGGCGCCAATATGGATGATTTAAAACGCTCTGGCGGCGCTAGAGTCGATAGAACACATCGTCCATCTGGTGGTTTAAGTGTTGGTCCACATATTATTGATGTACTAAGAAAAGCATCAGATAAAGAAGGGGTTGATACAAGACTCAACTCCAAAGTTGTTAAATTGGTTGTTGATGATGAACAAAAAATTGTGGGTGTTGTCATCCACGGTAAACACTCTGGTCACTATATGGTTGCAGCTAAGTCGGTTGTTTTAGCCACAGGTGGTTATGGGTTTAACAAAGAAATGATTGCTTTTTATCGCCCTACATTTAAAGGCATGACAAGTTCAAATAATATCACTTCAACTGGGGATGGTATTGAACTTGCTAAAGCAGTCGGTGCAAGTATGACTGATATTGATTGGATCCAGACACATCCAACAGTAGGAAAAGATAGTCGTATATTAATTTCAGAAACGGTTCGAGGTGTCGGGGCCATAATGGTTAATAAAGAAGGCAATCGCTTTATCAATGAATTAACGACTCGAGATAAAGCCTCCGATGCCATTCTAAAACAACCTGAACAATATGCTTGGCTAGTATTTGATAATGAATTATATAAAAAAGCTAAAATGGTTCAGGGGTATGATCATTTAGAAATGCTTGAAAAGGCCAATACTGTTGAAGAGCTTGCAAAAATAACAGGAATGACCCCAAGTGTTTTAGACAAAACTATCACAAACTACAACCATTATTTCAAACAGGGTAAAGATGAGGCATTTAACCGTGAGCAGATGCCGCTATCAATAGAAAAATCTCCTTATTATGCCGTAAAAGTTGCTCCTGGCATCCATCATACTATGGGGGGAGTTGCCATTGACACTAAAGCTGAAGTACTCGATATACAAAGTCAACCGCTCAAAGGTTTATTTGCGGCGGGAGAGGTGACTGGTGGTGTTCATGGGTATAATCGTCTGGGTGGTAACGCTGTCGCTGATACTGTGATTTTCGGTAAAATCGCAGGGACAAATGCTGCCAAACATGCTCTAAATACAAAGTAATGCTAAATCAGTGAGAGACTCGTTATTGTCTCTCACAACATCTCAAGTTTTATTCATCGTAAATATTAGCAATAAAATTATTGCTTGAGTTAAAGTGCTCCCCTGCTATTTTTGAGAGGCTAATGTAGCCTC
>NZ_JBHFFD010000073.1:0-38749 GCF_043359565.1 Shewanella sp. S23-S33
TTAGGGCGTCTTTTTTTGTGAGCTATATCCCGCTTGCCCTGTGGTATGACCTCTGTTAGCCTGTGGCTCTTATTTCAAGGGCGGCGCGTTATGAATCTGTATTTTCGTTTGTTTTGGTTGTTATTCTGGCGCACGCGCCATTGTCGTAAGATCGATTTTCTAGGGACAAGCCGTATCACTTATCGTGCTTTACCGAGCGATTGCGACATCAATTTCCATCTCACTAATTCTCGCTATCCCGCGTTTATGGATCTGGCGCGGACCTATATGTTGGCCGAGATGGGTCTACTGAAACGTTTCTTAAAGTTGAAGTGGATGCCGATAGTTAACGCCGCCGAATTTACCTATATTCGCGATATTAAGCCGTTAAAAACCTTTGAGATTGAAACCAAAGTCGTCGGTTGGGATGAAAAGTATTTCTATATCGAACAACGCTTTGTGAGCGAACGTGGCCTACATTGTATCGTCCATGTACGCGGTGTGTTTGTGTGCAAAGGTAAGCAAGTGCCGCTAGATGTACTCGTGAAAGAAGCGGGTTATACCGATCCTGCACCTGAGTTGCCGTCCGAAGTCGTGAAGTGGAAAGCGTTTTTGCAGTTGAAGAAAGAACGCAATATGTGATTGTGTTGAGGCATGACTTACTCGCTAAGGTATGCCTCTTATTCCTGCCGTTTCCTCCATCTCAGCCAGTAACACCTCTTCTTGTACTAACATCCAAGCGCCACGCAGTTGTGCCTGTTGCCAATAGCGCACAATTTCATCTAAATCCAACAGGTTTAGATGTTGGAAGCTATAGCTTAAGCAAGGGATGAGTGCACAGTCGGCTAAGGTAAAACTGTCGCCACAGACCCAATGATGTTGTGTGAGTTGCGCGTCTAAGCGTTGAAACTGTGTCAGTAGTTGCTTCTCTAATTTTTTGATTTCGAATTCATTGCTGTCTTCTATGTGCTTTAACTTTTCTAATTGAAATAATGGGTTGTTAATATCATTGTCTATGATGCGATCGAACAAACGTACCTGTAAGTTGCGTTGTGGTTCTTGTGGCAGCAGCTGGGTACTGTTTTCAAAATGCCTATCTAAGTACTCGATAATAATGCTGGATTCGGGTATCAGCTGTTCATTTTGGGCTTTAAGCAGGGGGATTCGCGCTTGCGGATAACGTTGGTGAAATTCCTTGCGAGACAAAGGGTCGCGTAGATCTATGATTCTGGGGTAGAAGTTGGCCTGCTTTTCATAAAGTGCGATGAGCACTTTCTGTGAATAGCGTGATAACGGGTGATAAAAAAGCTCCATAGGCACTCACTCCAAACCCAGTCTTTTACGGACTTTACGTTTTAACTTTAGACGTAATTGAAGCGCTTGCTGTAAGAGTTTTCTTAAAAAATGCTGGAATAAACACAATTTTTCTTGGCAAAGCCAAGTGATCCATCAGGGATAAAAATCGGTATTATGAGCCCATATAGAAAGTGTCGGGATTTAATCATTTTAAAGGTAATAATATGAGCCAGTTAGAGCGTTTTTCATCTATTTATGCCAGAGCCAGTGAGCGCAAAGGCGGACCTGCTGGACTCGAAGCCTTATTGTCTGGTTGCCTGTCTGATGATGAAATTCGCCAATATCGGGATGCTGAATTATTGTCGGCCATGAGCCGTCAGGTGTTTCAAAGTGGCTTTGTATGGCGGGTGGTGGTTAACAAATGGCCCGAGTATGAGAAGTCTTTCTTTGGGTTCGAACCGCATAAAGTATTAATGTTATCGCCTGAGCAAATTCAAGCGCGGGCAAGTGATGCGACCTTGATTCGCCATCTTAAAAAGACTCAAGCCATTTATGATAATGCTCTGATGATCCACGATGTTGCTCGCGAACATGGCAGTTTGGCGCAACTGATCGCCGCTTGGCCGACACAGGATATTATTGGTTTGTGGGCGTTGTTGAAGAAACGCGGTACTCGATTGGGCGGCAATACGGGTACCTATTTTCTACGCGGTATTGGCAAAGATACTTTTTTGTTAACCGATGATGTACAAGGCTATTTTAAAGCACACAAGTTAGTTGATGCGGGCTTTACGTCGCAGACGGCGCTTAAACAAGTGCAAGCCGTATTTAATCAGTGGCAACAGGAGTCGGGTCGTTGTTTGGCTGATATCAGCCGTATTTTGGCTTGCAGCGTGGGCGATAATCGAATTTAGTCCTGTTAAGTTGTGATTGAAGATGAACAAATTAGTTTTAATAGACAAATATTGCTTTGCTAGCAATATTTTTCATTACAGAAGCATTATTTGTGGGAGTCTGAGTTTCATTTAATGGGGTATTAATCTGAATTTCGGGTTTGCTCCGTTTTGGGGTAACCACTAAAATAGCCCGCTAGCTATTATTTGTGACTGTTTAATTGTGTGGTGTTGACTCATAACGCTGGCGCTGCATTTAGCCGTGCACAAATAGTAGATGTAATAAACTGCACAGCAATCCGCTATCGGATGTATTCATGTTTTTACGCGCAAGCAGTCTGAAGCCAGCTCTTTGCTTACTCTCTTTCGGTATTGTCAGTCTTGATAGGGTCGTTTTTAACGATTTGATGCTGAGAGTGGCCTGAGTAAAAACAAGCGCGCTGCGTTTTCGTCTCTATGTACAAATTATTGCAACAAGTGACGGTTAAGCTAACGTCATTGAGCTGTGGGCCTTGGCCTGCCGCAAGTCTAGAATATGAACAGATTTGCAACATATACAATATGGAGTAGGCTTATTGGGTGTTTTACGGCATATCTCCCTAACAATGCCACTCAAAGTTAACCGATTTTTTAAATCGAATAACAATTCGATGAATATAGTAATGCTGAGTGAGTGAAAATTTTCATTAGTTTACAATTTAGTTTCGTTATCTTCCTTGTTGATTCATATAGGCTATGAGATAAATAACGGATTTGATTTTAGTTACAATTACGGCTCGTGTCAGCGCAATAAGTGTACTGGTATGTGGGCAGTTAATATTTGAAGGAGTTCTCATGCGGCAGACAATTAAACTTGCCTCAGTTATAAGCGTGGCGTTATGGATGGCAGCTTGCAGCCCTCAAGAAGAGAGCGCTCAGGCGGGTGCTGGTCCACGTAGTATGGAAGTGGGAATCCTTAATGTTGTTGCCCAGCCACAAGTGATTCAGGTGGAATTACCAGGACGCAGTAAAGCTTTCCTCGAGGCTGAAGTTCGTCCACAGGTTAACGGTATTATCACTAAGCGTAGTTTTGTTGAAGGTGGCAATGTGAAACAGGGTGAATCCTTGTATCAGATTGACTCTTCAACTTATAAAGCTGCTTTAGTGAGTGCCAATGCTGATTTAGCCAGAGCGAATGCGGGCTTAGCCTCAGCAAAAGCTAAGGCGGCACGTTATCAGCAATTGGTAAAAACCAACGCCATCAGTAAGCAAGAGTTCGATGAAGCTGAAGCGGCATATAAAGAAGCATTGGCAAATGTAACTGTGGCTGAAGCTGCGATTAACACCGCTAAAATCAACCTGCAATATACTGAAGTATTAGCGCCTATCTCTGGTCGTATCGGTAAATCGAGTGTGACTGCGGGGGCGTTAGTGACTGCCAACCAAAGCCAAACATTGGCGACGATTCAACAACTTGATCCTATCAATGTGGATATCGCGCAATCGAGTGCTCAGTTGTTACGTCTTAAAGCTAAGTTGCAGCAAGGTAAGCTACAAGCTTCAGAAAATGCAGACGTGAAATTATTGCTTGAAGATGGCACTCAATATAGTCATCCGGGTAAGTTGCAGTTCGCTGAAGTGAGCGTGGATCCAAACACTGGCTCAGTTATTCTGCGCGCAGAATTCCCTAACCCTGAAGGTATCTTGTTACCTGGCATGTATGTTCGCGCTATGTTAAATGCGGGCACTGATCCACAGGCTATCTTGGTTCCACAAAAAGCGATTACGCGTAACTCTAAGGGTGAAGCTGTGGCTATGGTGGTGAATGACCAAGGTTTAGTCGAAGCGAAAACAGTGACGACCGCAGAAGTGATTAACAACCAATGGCGAGTCACTTCTGGTTTAACTGTGGGCGACAAGTTGATTGTGGAAGGATTACAGAAAGTTCGTCCCGGCGCTCCAGTAACCACCAAAGTTATTTCTGAAACGCAAGCACAATAGGGCATAGCTATGGCACGTTTTTTTATTGATCGCCCCATCTTTGCGTGGGTGATCTCCTTGATTATTATGCTGGCGGGGATCCTCTCGATCCGCTCGCTGCCAGTGTCCCAATATCCTAACATTGCACCACCGACCGTGGTGATCAGTGCTAACTATCCTGGCGCTTCCGCTAAGATTGTTGAAGATTCTGTGACTCAGGTGATTGAGCAACGTATGACGGGTATCGATCACCTCCGTTATATCGCCTCAGCCAGTGACAGTTTTGGTAATGCTGAGATAACTTTAACCTTTAACGCTGAAGCCGATCCTGATATTGCACAGGTTCAAGTACAGAACAAGTTACAGGGCGCTATGACCCTGTTACCGCAAGAGGTGCAGGCACAAGGGGTTAACGTTAACAAGTCGAGTTCAGGCTTCTTAATGGTATTAGGCTTCGTATCGACCGATGGTTCGTTAGATAAAGGCGATATCGCTGACTATGTTGGTGCGAACATTCAAGATCCTATGAGTCGCGTACCTGGCGTAGGTGAAATTCAGCTGTTTGGTGCCCAATATGCGATGCGTATATGGCTTGATCCGTTGAAATTGACTCAATACAACTTGACCAGTTTAGACGTTATCGCAGCGATTCGTTCTCAAAACGCTCAAGTTTCAGCTGGACAGTTAGGTGGCGCGCCCTCTGTGGCTGGCCAAGAGTTGAACGCAACGGTATCGGCTCAAAGCCGCTTACAAACGGCAGAAGAGTTCCGCAAAATTATCCTTAAATCGGATATTTCAGGCGCAAACGTCTTCCTAAGTGATGTGGCACGGGTTGAATTAGGTTCTGAAAGTTATGCTGTGGTGTCACTGTATAACGGTCAACCTGCGACAGGGTTAGCGATTAAGCTGGCAACGGGTGCTAACGCGCTTGATACTGCTGAAGCTGTTCGTGAAAAAATTGCTGAGATGAAACCTTTCTTCCCGCAAGGGCTAGAAGTTGTTTATCCTTATGATACAACGCCTTTCGTTGAAAAATCGATAGAAGGTGTAGTACACACCTTGCTTGAAGCTATTGTACTAGTGTTCATCATCATGTACCTCTTCTTGCAAAATTTCCGCGCAACTTTGATCCCGACTATTGCGGTACCTGTGGTATTGCTGGGAACCTTTGCGATTCTGTCGTTAGCGGGTTTCTCGATTAACACTTTAACCATGTTTGCTATGGTGCTCGCCATTGGTTTGTTGGTGGACGATGCGATTGTGGTGGTGGAAAACGTCGAGCGGGTAATGGCCGAGGAGGGCTTAAGTCCACTGGAAGCGACGCGTAAGTCGATGGATCAAATTACCGGTGCTTTAGTCGGTATCGGTCTGACGCTCTCTGCAGTGTTTGTCCCTATGGCATTTATGTCAGGTTCAACTGGGGTTATTTATCGTCAGTTCTCTATCACTATCGTATCTGCGATGGCGTTGTCTGTTCTAGTTGCTTTGATTTTAACACCTGCACTTTGTGCGACTATGCTCAAACCGATTAAGAAGGGCCATGCTCATATCGAAACTGGCTTCTTTGGTTGGTTTAACCGTAGTTTCGATAAACTGACTAATCGTTATGAGTCGAGCGTTGCTGGGATCATCAAGCGCGGCTTTAGAGTGATGGCGATTTACGTTGTGCTGGTTATTGCAGTGGGTTGGATCTTTATCCGTATGCCTACGGCGTTCTTACCAGATGAAGACCAAGGTATTTTGTTCACGCAAGCCATTTTGCCGACTAACTCAACTCAAGAAAGCACCTTAAAAGTATTGGAGAAAGTGTCTGATCACTTTATGGCTGAGGAGGGCGTGAGATCGGTGTTTAGCGTGGCGGGCTTCAGTTTTGCGGGTCAAGGGCAAAACATGGGTATCGCCTTCGTTGGTTTGAAGGATTGGTCTGAGCGTGAAGCGCCAGGTATGGATGTGAAGTCTATTGCTGGTCGCGCTATGGGTGTGTTCGGTCAGATGAAAGATGCCTTAGTATTCGCCTTCGTACCGCCTGCGGTAATCGAGTTGGGAACAGCGAACGGTTTCGACATGTACCTGCAGGATAAGAACGGCCAAGGCCACGAGAAGTTAGTGGCGGCACGTAATCAACTGCTTGGTATGGCGGCACAGAATCCAAATCTGGTGGGTGTGCGTCCAAACGGTCAAGAAGATGCGCCAATTTATCAATTACATGTAGATCACGCTAAGTTGAGCGCGTTAGGCATTGAAATCACTAATGTGAACAATGTGCTTGCAACGGCTTGGGGCGGTTCTTATGTGAATGACTTTATTGACCGTGGCCGCGTGAAGAAAGTATATGTGCAAGGTGATGCCCAGTATCGTATGCAACCGGGAGATTTAGATTCTTGGTACGTGCGCAATAACAAGGGTGACATGGTGCCATTCTCTGCGTTTGCCACAGGTGCATGGGAATACGGTTCTCCACGTTTAGAACGCTTTAACGGCTTACCATCGATGAACATTCAGGGTGCCACGGCTCCTGGTTTCAGTACCGGTGCAGCTATGACAATTATGGAAGACTTAGCCAAGCAGCTTCCTCCTGGTTTTGGTGTCGCGTGGAACGGTCTATCGTATGAAGAACGTCTATCGGGTAACCAAGCACCAGCGCTGTATGCTCTGTCAATCTTAGTGGTCTTCTTAGTATTGGCAGCACTCTATGAAAGCTGGTCGGTACCCTTTGCAGTTGTGCTCGTGGTTCCGCTTGGGATCATCGGTGCCTTGATTGCAATGAATGGTCGCGGCTTGCCAAACGACGTGTTCTTCCAAGTGGGGCTGTTAACCACAGTAGGGTTAGCGACTAAGAACGCCATCTTGATTGTGGAATTCGCCAAAGAATTCTATGAGAAAGGTTCAGGCTTAGTCGAGGCGACCTTGCATGCGGTGCGTGTGCGTCTTCGCCCCATCTTAATGACGTCTCTAGCCTTTGGTCTGGGTGTTGTGCCGTTAGCTATCAGTACCGGTGTCGGCTCTGGTAGTCAAAACGCCATTGGTACAGGTGTACTCGGCGGTATGATGAGCTCGACTTTCCTAGGGATCTTCTTCGTACCATTATTCTTCGTGATAGTGGAGCGTCTCTTCAGTAAGCGCGAGAAGAAAGGTAAAGAACAGAAGCCAAACTCAGCTGAATAAGCTCGATCGTTTCTAAACTTCTAAACTAAAGCCCTGCAATTGCAGGGCTTTTTGTTATTTTAATGCTGTTAGTTATAAAGATGGATAGGCACTGTGCGCGAGTTCTGGCATATTGCGCTGAGGCAGTTAAGAGGACGAAACATGGATGATGCTGCGTTGGAATTGCAAAAACTAGATGCACTCATTGCTAAGGGTAAGATGTACGTCATTCTGGTCTTTGGCGTATTTTTCTGGGGTATGCTGACGTCCCTCGTGGTCACCTTAATACATTATTTTATATCGGGCGATCCATTCTGGGCGGAACTGCAAAGAGCGCTCTATATTTATCCCATTGGCGGTATTTTATTTGGTTGGTTTGTGTGGGTGCAGATTAATCGTAAGCGAGATAAACTGCGCGCCCAATAGTATCAATAGTTCTGGTTAAGCTGAGTGTAGGAGTGACATGGTGTTTTCGTGGGGTAATCTTGCCACTAAGCAACTTATCGTGGGAATGGTATGCCATGGCATAGCGCTGGCATTTTTGGCCTATGGCGTTTATGCATTTTACTTGCAGGAGCTTGTACTACCAGAGTTAACTCGCTGTGTCGGTGCTGCTGTGTTATTTGTGGGCATGGGGTTAGCCCCTCAATTATTTTTTATGTCTGTGAGCCAGATAGTATCGCAAGCTGAGGACACGACATTAAAATCTACCCTACAGACCTATGTGTTTAATCTAGGTATTTTTTTGATGATCTGCAGTCTGTTAATGGAATGGCTATACGACTAAAGCTATCGAATAAAGAAAGGGCGTCGACTTCATCATCGACGCCCTTTTTATTGCGGTTAAGGCGTGTAGTAAGTCGCGGCTCCCGGCCCAACGGGCAGACCAAAGCCAAATACCCACAGGAAGAAGAACGCTGTCCAACCCACGAAAAACACGAGCGAGTACGGCAGCATAGTGGCGATCAGCGTACCTATCCCCAGGTTTTTCTGGTAACGACAGGCAACCGCTAAGATCAAACCAAAGTAGCTCATCATAGGTGTGATTAAGTTAGTCACCGAATCCCCAATACGGTACGCCGCTTGAATCGTTTCGGGCGCATAACCAACCAGCATCAGCATAGGCACAAAAATAGGAGCGGTAATTGCCCACTGGGCCGAGGCGCTGCCAAGCATCAAGTTGATAATGCCGCAGAGCATAATAAAGAATAAAAATACGATCGGGCCCGTCAAGCCAATGGATTGCAGTGCATCGGCACCTAACACCGCCAATACTGCGCCTAAATTACTCCAGTTGAAGAAGGCGACAAACTGTGCGGCGAAAAAGACGAGGACGATGTACATGCCCATAGTGCTCATGCTGTGGGACATGGCATTGATGACATCTTTATCATTTTTGATGCTGCCCACGACTTTGCCGTAAATAAAGCCCGGTATGGCAAAACAGATAAAGATAAAGGCGACTATGCCCTTGAGGAATGGCGAACCTGAGATGAGACCGGTTTCAGGATGGCGCAGCGGTGCGCCTTCTGGTGCGACTGAAATCGCTAAAATAACCGCGAGCACTAACATAGATAACCCAGCCCATTTTAAGCCGCGTTTCTCAATAGCACTGATGCTCTCCATCGATTGCAGTACGGTTTCGTCTGCATCATTATCTTGGTATTGACCTAACTTAGGTTCGACGATTTTCTCTGTGACAAAGGCGCCAAGGAAAGTGATCACAAAGGTGGAGACAAACATGAAGTACCAGTTTACTTCTGGGCCGACGTTGTATTGAGGATCTATCATGCGCGCCGCAGCTTCGGTAATGCCCGATAGCAAGGGATCGACAGTACCAAGCAATAAGTTAGCGCTATAACCTCCTGAAACCCCGGCAAAAGCGGCAGCTAAACCTGCAAGTGGATGGCGGCCAAGGGAGTGGAAAATCATCGCCGCCATAGGGATAAGTACCACATAGCCAAGCTCGGCAGCGGTGTTGGACATAATGCCGGCAAATACTATGGTCACAGTGACTAATCGTTTAGAGGCGCCCATGACTAAAGCACGCATAGCCGCAGATAATAAGCCAGAGCGTTCGGCAATCCCGACGCCGAGTAGCGCCACGAGCACAGTGCCGAGCGGCGTAAAGCCAGTAAAGTTGGTCACCAGATGCGAGACTATCATCCGCAAACCTTCGGCGTTCATCAGGCTCACCACATGGATTAAACCGTCGGCACTGCGGCCGTGTGAGCCAATAGGTCTAGGATCGACCACGGTTAACCCAAAGTAGCCCGCAATACCTGAAATAATGACTATTGCAACACAGAACAGTGCGAATAAGGTAATTGGATGGGGCAGCAGGTTGCCTAAGCGTTCAACAATATTGAGAAAACGTACAAACCAACCACTAGAGCTGATATCGCCCGGTTGTGGATTGGGTTCAGAAGCTTTTTGTGGGGGAATATCGCCGGAATTAAAACTCATCGTCCTTCCTTTATGTCGACCTTTACGCAGCGCAATATTTGGACCCTATAACAGACTCGAGACATTGCCGACGGCCGATTGTGGATGACGTGGCTGAGGGATAACTCTAGGTGCAAGACTCGGAGTGAAAGCTAAGGTAAAAGTTAAAAAATTAGCGGCAAAGTATGATTGTTAAGTTTTAATTGAAACTTAAATGTTGCTATTGACTGTGTTGAGGTGAGGAGGGCCAAAATTAGGATAAAAAAATGGACTCTCGAGGAGTCCAGTATTCACGAGCAAAATTGGATGCTCTAATGTTGTGCCATATCACTATAGACGTTGTTTGCTGTATCGGAGCTGAATATCGATAAATTTATAGGTTAAATGCTGTTTTTTATGCAGATGATCACTTTTCATCGTTGAATATGGCCAGTTTCGTTGATGATTGCTCGTTAGATAACATCGCCAGCTCTGACCAGCGAGTAATTTCATTGTCTTAATCAGCCCGCAGGTGAAATTTTCACTCATTTATGGTTAGCTGTATCCTATTAACAAGAATAAGAAACCTAAGGATGGAAGATGGAAAAATTGTTATTGGGATTAACGCTGATTTTTATCGTGACCTATCTTTGGTACGTCAGCCTAGTCAAAAAGCGCAATACCGCGCTCGAAGCCTTGTCGGGTATCGATGTACAGCTGACCAAGCGTGCCGACCTTGTGCCTAATATTCTAAAAATTGCTAAACGATTTATGGAGCATGAAAAGTCACTGCTCACTGAAATCACCGAATTACGCACTCAGCTCAGCAATAATTACAACAAGGCCGATCCGAGTGCCGTTAAAGAGCATTTAGTTCAGGCCGAGCGGTTGAACGACAAAATGAGCACCTTGATGGTGAATGTGGAGAACTATCCCGAGCTCAAATCTGACAACACTATGTTGCAGGCGATGCAGACCTATAACGAGGTCGAAGCGCATATCTCAGCTGCGAGGCGTTTTTACAACTCGGCAGTTTCCGAGCTTAATACTGCGGTAGAAATCTTCCCCGGCTCGATTATCGCTTCTATGGCGAGTATTAAAGTGATGCCATTCTATGAGGTGAGCGAAGCGGCAAAAGCGCCCGTAGATGCGGCCGAATACTTGTAAGCTTAGCTGTGCAGGGTGAGTTATCACCCTGCAATACTATGACATCAATATGAATATCATCACTTTTATTTTAGGTAGCCCGATTCGGACTTATCGAGGTCCTGTTGGTTTGTCTGCGGATTTGGACGAACTACCTCAACTCGAAGCCTATTACGAAGAATATATCGCTCCAATCAGTCGCAAATATGAAACTAAGCGTGTGGCTTGCCTTAAGGCGGCGCGTAAACGTTTGTATTTGAGTTTGATGATAGTGCTTGGGCTGAGCTTGCTCACCGTTATTGGCTACTACAGCGGTGGCGCTTATTTCCCGCCTTTGCCATTGCTTGCCTTAGTCGGATTAAGCTGGTGGAGCTTTGCTCCGACTCGTGAGTTTAAGCATTTGGTTCAAAATGATATTTATCCGCTGATGTTTAAATATTTCGGCGATGATTTTATTTATAGCCGCGAAATGCGCCTCGACATGAATCGACTCGTTGCGGCTAAAGTATTACCGCGATACGACAAAGTCAGCTTCGGTGACTATATACAAGGCTGCTATAAGGGCGTTGAGTTGACGGTCAATGAGCTTACCTTGACCAAGAATGTGCAAGTCGAAGAGCTGGATGTCGGTACGAATAGCCGCAGAAGTGTGACCCGCACGGAAACCCAGTTTCGTGGCTTAGTGGTTGAGCTGAGTAGCCATAAAGCGTTTATGGGTCATACTGTGGTGCTGAGGGATCGCGGTGGTGTAGCAAATTTCCTGTCCGACAGCCATGCGGGACTGGTACGAGTCAAACTTGAAGATCCGCAATTTGAAAAAGAGTTCGACGCGTTTTCAACGGATCAAATCGAGTCACGTTATTTGCTCAATACGGCATTTATGGAGCGCTTACAGGAGCTTGCCAAACATTTCGATGGCAATATTCAATGTGCATTTTTCCGCAATAAATTGACTTTGTTCCTGCCGAATCGCAGAACGCATTTTCAAATGCAGTCCATTTTTCATGGCGCAACCTTTTCAGTAGAATTTAGTCAGATAAACCGAGAAATGAAGCAACTCTTTGCTATTATTGAAGTACTTAAACTTAATCAGTACACGGGACTTTGATGTTGCTTACTCGCTTAGCGCTTGCTCGTACACTGACTTTTGCAGCCTTTTCATTGCCCTGCAGATTTGAGGTGTTAGGCCTGTGCTTATTATTGATTTCGAGTTTGATGATAAATGCAAATGCTGAGGAGGCGCGCGAAAAAGCTAAGCCGCGTATTGTGGCGCGGTACTCACAGAGCGGCATAGTGAGTAGTGAAGGTCTAGAAAAACTCAAAATTTATCAATATCAACAAGCTAATGGTGTCACCGTATTTACCGACAAAGCCCCCGCAAATAACCAATATCAAATTTTGTTATATGACTGTTTTGCCTGTCGTCCCGATTCGACCATAGACTGGAATGGTATTCGGCTATTTACCGCTAATTATGATGCCCTGATCTCCCATGCGGCCCATAAGCATCAACTTGATCCCGCCTTAATCCGCGCAGTGATCCACGCGGAATCAGCCTTTAATGCGCGTGCACTTTCGCGAACTGGCGCCATGGGATTAATGCAATTGATGCCAGAAACAGCAAAAGAGATGGGTGTGGCAAATGCATTTTTGCCCGAAGAGAATATCTTAGGTGGCAGTAAGTATTTGGCACAAATGCTAAAACAGTTCAATGGTGATGTCGCATTGGCCTGTGCGGCTTACAATGCGGGGCCGACGACCGTGGTTCAGTACAATGGCATTCCGCCCTATCCTGAAACCCAAGCCTATGTTGAGCGTGTGAAAATTTTATTGAAGCGTTACCGCGAGCAGAAGGACGTTTAGTTGCCGCATTGATAAGCTAAAATGAAGTGGCGAAAATCCGGAGATCATCGCCGCCATTTGAATCGAAGGTTACTCGCCGACTTCCCATTTTACGGTAATGTCACCGTCCACTTTTCCAAGTGTTTTACCCAAGTAATCCATTAATTCAGTTGCGATTTCGTCTAACTGCCAAGGTGGATTGATGATCCATAATCCTGCCGCTGTCATGCCAAATTCATCTGAATCGGGCTTAATGGCTTGTTCAATTCTCAACTGACGTTTAATGCCACTGCTGGCGAGGCGCGATAACATACCTTCGGTCTGAGTGCGATTTACGACTGGATACCACAGGATAAACACACCTGTTGCAAAACGTTTGTGCGCTTTTATCAGGGTTTCGGCCACATCTTGGTAGTCGGTTTTCATCTCGTAGCTAGGATCGACTAGCACCAGAGCACGACGCTCTAATGGTGGTACTGCGGCGATAAGGCCTTTTAGGCCATCACCTTTGATCACTTTAACTTGTCTGTCTTCGCAGAAATAATCATCCAATAACACATAATCAGTGCTGTGCAGTTCGTGCAAGACCATGCGATCTTTAGGTCCTAGCTCCATGTCGATAATGGCGGGTGAACCTGGGTAGAAGTTGAGTTCGTCTGGATTTTCTTCATTAAAATGGCGCACGGCGGCGACATAGTCCTGCAGCGATTGTGGTAAGTCAGTTTTATCCCAAAGCTTAGCTACACCTTCGAGGTATTCACCTGTTTTCTGTGCAAATTCATCGCTTAAAGCATAACCACCCGCACCTGCGTGGGTATCGATATACACGAGTGGTTTGTCTTTCTTGTGCATCAGCTGCAAGGTTTGTAGCAAGATGGCGTGTTTCAATACATCGGCATAATTGCCAGCGTGATAACCATGGCGGTAACTTAACATGGGGTAATCCTAGTAATTTGCAAACATAGCAAAGAGAGGCAAATGCCAGTCGGCAATTATACCTGCGATGCTTCTAGGCGTAAATTTAATGCCTCAGTTGGCACTCTTTTTATTGGCAAACCAGTGCGTGGGTGTTTGCATTTGAAAGGTTTTCAGCCAGAGATTCGCTGGTGCGGGTTTACCGAATAAATAACCTTGAAATTGTTCGCATCCTAGCGCAGTGAGTTGCAATAACTGGGCTTCGGTTTCGATACCTTCGGCAATGATGTTGAGTTTTAAGCTCTTGGCTAACAGGATGGCGGCGTTAACAATTTGGGTATGGCGTTCACTAATGCCCATTTGACTGACAAAGTAACGGTCGATTTTAATTGTGTCGGCACTGATATCAATGAGCTGGCTTAATGACGCATGGCCAGTGCCAAAATCGTCAATGGCGATAGAAACCCCCATGCGAGCTAAGGTGTTTAGGCGTCGGCCCGTTTCTTTATGGGTTGAAAATACAGAGGTTTCAGTAATTTCAATTTCCAACAATGGGATGAGTTCAGGATGATTCATATAGGTTTGGATCAACACCTTAAAGAAGCGATCCGACAGAATATCTTGCCCTGATAAATTAAAGGCTATCCTAACCAGAGGCACATTCTTAGGCCAAGAGCGGATCAGTTGTAGTAATTGCCTGAAGACTTTTATCGCAAAAATCGCCTGCAATTGAGATGACTCTATGATGGGGATAAAAGTGTTCGGCATGATCATAGTGCCGTCTTCGTCAAACATTCTGGCTAGCGCTTCAAAGCTAGTAATGTGGCCATTGGCCATCACTTTAGGTTGCAGCCACATTTCAAGGCGGTTGTGTTTCAGCGCGTCACGGATTCTGGCTTTTTGCGATGAAGCTTCGAGCAGATTGTTAATCAAACCAATGTAATACACCATCACTGGGCTAGCTTGGGTGGTTTGTTTTATGGCAATTAAACATTGCTCCGCGGCTTGCTGCGGTGAGGCTTTATTACCAGAGCTGCAACCGACTCTGCACTCGAGATGATATTCAGTCTGTTGTTCTTGCTTAAGTTGTAGGTTTGTTGGAATACGCTCGCGTAATTGTAGCGCTAGGTTTTCAGGGGAGATAAGCGGCAGGCTAGTAAACTCGAGTGCAAACGATGCTCCTCTAAATCGGTATATTTTTGCGATATGACCAAAGCGATTTTTGAGTTCAATAGCAAAGGCTTTTAGGATGGCATCTCCGACGCTGATACCGAAAGCAGCATTAATTTGGCTAAGATTATCAATTTTGATTAAGGCTACGGTCATTTCCTGATGGATCAAGCTTGGCGCTGGGTTATACCAGTGATTTTCGTTGGGTAATCCTGTCACTAAATCATAGAAATGCGTGCTGATGTGGTGCTTTTTAAGTCGACTCAGCTCAATCGCATGGTTTGCCTGTTCTGTGACATCGTGGCAGTGAAACAACAAAGTATCATGGTGCTGTAATGAGGCTTTCTGCAGCAGATATTTAGTGCTGTTATTGTTCTTTAAATGGGTCGGAAACGAGGCCGCCAGTAAATTCGTGCTGGTATCTTCGGTAAGTTCAAAAATGTCACATAGGCGAGTGCGGTTTAGTGTGACTTCTCCAGCGATTTCCCTCGCGGCATTATTCAGGTTGAGAATGACTCCATCCTCATTGCAGAAGAAAGAGGCTGTACCATTATTTTCAAAGATTTCAGCATATTGGTCTAATGTATGTTGCAGTGCATTTTGATGCTGGATCATTTGCTGCGCATGGATTTTCTGGGTTTTTAGCAGGCGCATTGCCGACAACGGGATACAGATATTAAAAAACATAAACAGCAAACCGTTTAGATAAGCGTGGGTCGCAGGTAGGCTGATATCAATATCGATAATGGGTGGCAGGTTTTGGTTACGCAGTAGCAGTAAAAAAGGCAATACGTTGAAACACATCATAATAAAAGCGACTTTTCTGCCAAACAGGAAAAGCGCCATCAAGGGCAAGGTATATAAGAAAGTAATACCTACCTGCGATAAGTTGAAGTCAGGGATAAACAACAGCATAGATAAACAGGCTGCAATAACCATCGCCAGCAGGCTGATAGAGCTGACGAGTAAATATTTGCGCGTAAACCATAAAGATAGGAATAGTACGGTTAAAAAACTGACCGTAATGCTGATAATGAAAGTGAGGTTTAACTCATACGCAATTAAAGAGCTATGCAGCACTATGCTAGTGGTCAAGATGGCGCCACTAAGCAGAATAATCCGCAATAAGCTGGTTTTTAATATCGTTTTGTCAGGATTTAAAAAATCTTGCTCCCTGATAAACAAAAAACCTTTTAGCCATTGAAGCAAAAAAAGTCCTTATCCCGTACGGAAGTCACGCAGGTTGGCTGGGGACGTAACATATAACATAAATCACTAAACTGTTATACAAATAGATTGCCGCCTTTATAAATCAGTATATTACAGTGTGATACTTGTTTGAATTATTAAGGGCGCACTGAGACAAATTGGCTAATACAGTGATGAGCTTGGTGATGTGTTTTGCTTACTAGCATATTCATAAACAAGATTTTTAGGCATAATGGCCATCATTTTCGTTGGTTAGAAGACAGCCTGTGACCCCGATTTTTTTCAATCAGCAATACCCAACACTTGTGGATATTTGTGCACGTTGGCAACTCGTCTACGATGCGAATGCGACCTTCGAATTGCGTTTTGAATCAGATACTTTATCACTGCATAAACGCGATGAGCCTAAGCTCGATGGCATAGTGGTGGACTTTGTGACTGGTGCCGTCGCCCATAGACGTAAGTTTGGTGGTGGTCGCGGCCAATCTATCGCTAAAGCGGTGGGATTAAAGCAAGGGGTAACACCGAGTGTGGTTGATGGCACTGCGGGTTTAGGGCGCGATGCGTTTGTGCTCGCAAGCCTTGGTTGCACTGTAACTATGGTTGAACGTCATCCTGTGGTTGCGGCATTGCTTGAAGACGGCCTGCGCCGCGCTTATCAAGATGCTGAAATCGGTGATTGGATGCGTGAGCGGATGCGCCTGTTTCATGGATCTAGCCTAGAAGCACTATCGAAATTGGCACAAGAGGTGGATGTGGTTTACCTCGATCCTATGTACCCCCACCGTGATAAATCGGCCCTTGTTAAAAAAGAAATGCGTGTATTCCAATCCTTAGTCGGTGCCGATTTAGATGCCGATGGCTTACTCACCCCAGCTTTAGCCTTAGCAACTAAACGTGTCGTCGTTAAGCGCCCAGACTATGCCGAAGATTTGGATGGGGTTAAGCCTAATACAGTTATCGAAACTAAGAAAAACCGTTTCGATGTCTACGTAAAAGCCGCGATGAAATAGCGAAGATTTTTCTCATCGCGAACATTGTATGCTTTCTGTCGCTGAACCCATACACTGACATAATGTACCCATAGTCTGACAAATTTAACTCATTCAATGACATAAAAATGGCTTTTGTAATCATGTTACAAAAGCCATTTTCTTTAATATTAGTATGTTGAACAATTAATAACCCATAGATTGACAAAAAAATGCATGCCAGTACACTAAATGTACGCCATTCGTTCGAATTATACTCATGTATATAAGAAGCTTACGCAAACCATCACCGAACAAAAACGTATTTAAATTCGCTAGCGCAAAAGTTAGCGAAACGATAATGTGTGAAAGTTCATTGGAATTTGATGCGTGCTTTCATCATGAATACAATGATTGTATAGAGGTGTTTGGTAGCCAGCCTGAAGGGTTTTATTACGATTTTGAGGGCAAAAGATTGCCCTATACACCAGATATGATAGTTCACTTTATCGATGGGACGGTAAAGTTCCATGAATATAAACCTTATAGCAAAACATTCGATCCAATCTTTAGGGCTAAATTTCTAGCAAAGAAAGCGGTTGCTCAGTCTTTAGGTGCAGATCTTATCTTGGTCACTGAACGGCAAATCCGTGTAAACCCGATTCTAAATAATCTTAAAATTTTGCATCGATATTCGGGAGTTTACGGCTTGAGCGACATTCAAGTTGAACTGCTCAATCTTATAAAAAAATCTGGGAAAATTAGTGTTAACGAGGTGGCTGCAAAGCAATCATTAGCATTAGGGGAAATCCGTTCACACTTGTATTCCCTTATGCATAAAGGATTGGTTAAGGCGAACTTAAGCCAGGATGATCTTGGTTGTAATCCAGCGGTATGGTGCATTGAATGATGGATTTTGAGGATGAATTTAGTGAGTCTGAATTAGTTAAAAAACCAGATACCCCCATTCAATATGTGAAGTTAGAAGATACAGCATTAGTCAAAAGAGACTTAGATACCTTCCCTGAATTTTTAAGAGACAATGCGTTAAACAAATATCAACTCATTGTCTTCATAGACAAAAAAATTTCTGGTGGATGGACTCAAAAAAATCTAGATCCAATTCTTGATGTTCTTTTTACTACGGCCATGGACAAGCGGCCTAACTGGCGAACGTTAGTCCGTTGGCGAAAAAGCTACATTGAAAGTGATGGTGACCTTGCATCATTAGTCGTTAAGCGACACAAAATGGGTAATAGAACGAGTCGAGTTAAGGGGGATGAAGCATTTTTTGAGCAAGCCCTAACTCGTTTTTTAGATGCTAAAAGGCCTAAAGTATCTACAGCATATCAGTACTATAAAGATGCCATCACAATTGAAAATGAGAGCATTGTTGATGGACAAATTCCTATCATTTCTTATAAAAGCTTTAATCAAAGAATAAAGTCATTACCTCCTTATCCTGTTGCAGTGGCGCGGCATGGTAAATTCAAAGCAGATCAATGGTTTGCTTATTGCTCTTCCCATATTCCCCCAACGCGAATATTAGAGCGAGTAGAAATCGATCATACCCCATTAGATCTAATCCTGATTGACGATGAATTATCTATCCCAATTGGCAGACCTTATTTAACTTTGATTGTTGATGTTTTCAGCGGTTGTGTTTTGGGGTTTCACTTAAGTTATCGAGCACCTTCATATGTTTCAGCTGCCAAAGCAATAGTACATGCAATAAAACCTAAATCATTTGAAGGTCTTGGGATCAAACTTCAACATGAGTGGCCTTGCTTTGGTAAATTTGAAAATCTAGTTGTGGATAATGGAGCTGAGTTTTGGTCTAAGAGCTTAGAGCATGCGTGTAAAGAAGCAGGAATTAACATTCAAATTAATCAAGTTCGTAAACCTTGGTTAAAGCCTTTTGTAGAACGTTTTTTCGGGATGATTAACGAATGCTTTTTAACCGAAATACCAGGTAAAACCTTCTCGAATATCCTAGCAAAAGAAGACTATAAACCTGAAAAAGACGCCATTATGCGCTTTTCTACTTTTGTTGAAGAATTCTATCGCTGGATTGTTGATGCTTATCATCAAGAATCAGACTCACGTGAAACACGAATTCCTATAAAACAGTGGCAGCGTGGCTTTGATATTTACCCGCCACTAAAGATGAGTACAGAGGACGAACAACGATTTACTATGTTGATGGGGATTACTGATGAGCGAACTTTGACCAGAAATGGATTTAAATATGAAGAGTTGATGTATGACTCAACTGCATTGGCTGATTATCGTAAGCGCTATCCACAAACTAAAGAGTCGATAAAAAAACTGATTAAAGTGGACCCGGATGATCTCTCTAATATCCATGTGTACCTCGAAGAATTAGGCGGTTACATTAAGGTGCCTTGTACAGATAATAGCAATTACACCAATGGGTTAAGTCTTCATGAACATAAAATTATTAAGCAAATAAATCGTGAAATGATTCGAGAAGGAAAGGATAATTTGGGATTAGCTAAAGCTCGTATGGCAATTCATGATCGAGTAAAGCAAGAACAAGAAGCGTTTCAAATATCTAATACAAAAGCGAAAATTTCAGGGGTTAAAAAACAAGCTCAACTTGCAGATGTGAGTAATACAGGTCAGGGGACGATACGCCTCGAAAGCGAAGAATTGCTCCCTTCTATACCTAAAAAATCAGAATCTAATATTAGTAATCTTCTTGAACACTGGGATGATGATGTAGAGGCTTTTGAGTGAAAATGTTATCGCCCAATCAAATTGAACAGTTACAAAGATTCAGTGATTGTTTTGTTATGCATCCTCTGGTTAAAGACATTTTTAATGACTTTGATGAGTTAAGACTAAATAGGCATTTTCAATCGGATCAGCAGTGCATGCTACTGACTGGAGATACTGGTGTTGGTAAAAGTCATCTAGTTAACCACTATAAAAAAAGTGTTCTGGCCAGCCAAAATTACGGACGAGAATCTATGCCTGTTCTTGTGAGCAGGATATCTAGTGGTAAGGGTTTAGATGCCACCTTAACTCAAATGCTTGCAGATTTAGACCATTTTGGTAGCTACCAGCGAAGGAAACGTGGTTATGCGACAGATTTAAGGAAAAAGTTAGTTGAAAATTTAACTAAGGCTCAAGTTGAGCTGCTAATCATCAATGAGTTTCAGGAGTTAATTGAGTTTAAAACAGGATCGGAACGGCAAGACATAGCTAATGGTTTAAAGTACATCAGCGAAGAAGCTAAGATACCTATTGTACTTGTTGGAATGCCTTGGGCCGAACAAATCGCTGATGAGCCACAATGGTCATCTCGTTTAGTTCGAAGAAGGAAGCTTGAGTATTTTAGTCTGCAAAAAGATATCAAGTTTTTCCGACAATATTTAATGAGCTTGGCCAAATTTATGCCTTTTGATTATCCGCCAAAGCTAGAAGATAAGAATTTTGCAATTCCACTGTTTGCAGCATGCAAGGGTGAAAACAGGCTGCTAAAGCATTTACTGATAGAGTCGTTAAAAATAGCATTGAGGAAAGACGCAAAAAACCTCGATATTGAGCATGTTAGTGATGCCTATGATTTGATTTTTCAGAATGAAAATAGGCCCTCAAGTAACCCATTTATGCAGCCTCTAGATAACATATTGATTTCTGAGGTCGTTAAGCTCTCTAGGTATAATCCTAATGCTATAAGTCCTGAAGACATGTTAGTTGCGCGTGAATTTTCGACGCCCAAAACACTAGCTCAGCTATTGACTAAATGAGCCATTTTTACGGTAACAATCTACTGGCGTTCCCAGTTAGTCTGAAGATGTACTCTAAGATTTTCTAAATCTAATCCTCAGTGAACGGCCAACATTACCCCTTTTCGATTTCACTATGAAAGCCCTTTAAGGTCAGTTAAATAGGCTTCAATGGCTTTGATTTTTCCCGCAAGTGTAGAGCCCCGATTTCGAGCATCTAAGTAACGAGGGAAAAGATTAATCTTAGAGGAGGGAAGTGCTTCGTAGAGACGTTTAAGCTCTTCTGCCTCACCGATACAACTGTGAAAACCTTCTTGATATTGATTGAGTGTAGTTTGAAGTTGCTCTATTTCAGGGAGTTTAGTTGGTGATACTTCTATTTTCGTAAGACGTGGTTTGCTCGGCATTAGGCGAGTTATATCAAATAAAGAGGTTTTTTCAAAAACAGTCCGTTTCCCAGAGATTATTTTCTCTAAAAAACCAATGTTTGAGAGCTTTGAAAGAGTGCGGCGTACGATTTGTTCTGACTCTCTTGGCAAAATCGAAGGATTTACTCTGACCATTTGACTTTTTATTTGTGTAACAGTGAGTTGCTGCTTCTCATCAACAATAAGAATGGTGAGTAATGTTGCATTTATGCGGATTATTTTCGGCATTAGAATATTTACCAATAGTCTTTATTTTCAATATGTAATGTGCCACTCCATGACGTTATTCCAATATTTCACTTTGATTTCGTTCTGCGAATATCCCCGCATTGTGTAATTGGTGTTGAGCTTGACAACTAACGATAAAAAGCTAAGGATTCCTTAGTATACCTTAAGTCAAAAAACTAAGACAATCTGAGTTATCAAAGGACAAATTATGTTGAAGCTGTGGCCGATAAAATTATCAATCCATTACCTCTCAGGCTCAAACAAGCTCGCACTGCTAAGGGGATTAGTCAAAAACAGCTGGGTATCCAGCTAGGTATGGAAGTGGGCACTGCGAGTGCGCGTATGAATCAGTACGAAAAAGGCAAGCATACACCTGACTACCAGACTTTAAAGGCTATCGCTGATGAATTAGATGTGCCAGTCGCTTACTTTTTTTGTGAGTCGGAAAGCACGGCTAAATTGCTATGTTTACTTGAAAAAATGACAGAAGAAGAAAAGTCCAATTTGATAGAACAAATCACAAAGTCATAAAATATTTGTGGTGCTTTTTAGCTAGATTTGAATCGGTCCGTTTCTGAAGATAGCTCATCGTCCTTCTGTTATTCGTGGGAGGTTATCGAAGTTGCGTAGGGCTGCCGCACTAACCGTGCTTCTATGCTGTTAAGTAGCAAATAGGCAAAGGAAAATACCATATCTCAGTCGAAAGTTCTTAGTTGAGCTGATGTCGCTTTAAGTTTTCCAACATAGAAGATAGTAAGTACTCCCAAGGTGGTTAATTGTGAAAAATAAAGTTAAAGGCATTCCATTTTCAGCAGTTAAAGCCGCTGCATTCAAGGACCCAGCTGTTCTCGAAGCTTACTTGCTTGAAAGAGCCTCAGAACCAAATCGGATTGATATTGAATTGTTCATGACTAAGCTCAAGGCTGTTTTAAGTGCTATTCCTCAGAAGGATATTGAGGTGTGTGATTTGGCCAATGAGCTAGGAATTGTTTTGGCCTCAGTATTGGGTAATGAAAGACATACCGAAAAAGAGTGTCTTAAGGGGATTAGACATGGCTTTTCACTGACTAGAACGACATAATTTTCAGTCTACATATGTGCTCATCAATATTAGCTCATCACTGTTGCATGTTTAGATCTTTCTAGTTTGTGCTTCAGACACGGATATTTACATTGCTCTTGAGTTTTTATTAGTTATTTCCGTTTCGCTACTCTACTGTTATAACTCATTCTATGTGGTGCATACGCCTATTTTCCTTCTTCTTAATGCAAAGTTCCTCTTATAGAGGCCGCTGGTAAATTTGCATTACAAAATGATTACCGCGCTACTATCTTCAAAAGAGAATGTAGCCTAGATTCACTTGCTTGCAACATTTTATAGTGTTATCAATAAACTAACTCTAAAATTTCAAGTGAAATCGCATTATGAATGAGTCTCGTCTACAAACGCTGTTTACCGTATTGCCAGTCATTTCTGCAGCGTTGTATTTTATGGGAATTACGTATCATCAAAGTTATCTCGCGGTGTTTGGCCTTGATGATTCACAGTTCCCACTCGCATCAGATAAATCTCTAGTGTCTGGATTCCTTGCTTTGATGATATTTAGTTTCAAGCCAATGCTGTACGCGATAATAGCTGTTTGCACATTGGTTTTTACGGTGATTGTTACAGCAATACTCTCTTCTTATCCAAAGGTTAAACATTGGCAATCTATTGCTCTTGCCCGATTAGCTTCGTTAAAACTAAAAAATCGTCCTTCAGAAGCTATGCACAATCTCGTAGATAAGAGCACAATCATTTATGGATACAGTGTTGGTATCTTTTTATTGGTGCTTTCTCTTGTATTAGCTACTGTTTTATCTGGAAAAATTGGAAAAGAACAGGCAGTTAAAGAAATAGGAGTGTTCAACGATAAGCTTGGGGCGTATGCAATGCTTCATTCAAAGTTGCTTCCAACCCCCATACGTGTGAAGCAGATCATCTGTAGTCCAACTCATTGTGCCTTTTGGCTTGGTAATGAGACCTTGGTTATTCGGCATGATAGTGTTGAGCGTGCCCTAATGTATAACCCCGCAATACAGGCGATGCAAAAAGAGAATTAATGGTGCGCGTTTTAATCGCCTCATGAGCTAAATAATGCGTATTAAATGTTAAGCCATATAGGAGAATGCGTATGTCGAAGAAGCCTTCTGATATTTTTAACGAAACAAACTTCGTTTTCGGCTCAAAAAGTGATTTCAAGGACGCATTTCCTGAAATTCAGGAGATGTCTATTCATGTTACAGAGTTAGAGAGCCTAATCTGGATGAAGGAACAGGTGACACATCATCTCACACTAGAGCGCCCCGGCGGTGAATACATTGATTGCACCAATCCATCATGTGAAGGTGGCGGTTTTTCAATAGGTAATATTTTACGTGAAGCGATAAGCGGTAAGAAAGAAAAAATAGAGAAAAATATAACCTGTCATGGTGCTGAAACATCAGGAAGACGGTGTATGCATGCTTTTAAAGTCAGTGGTTCTGTCAAGTATAAAGCTTAATAAAGCGCAACTATTCGTAATTCTTCGGTGTTATAGCGAGTTAAGGATGAAGAAAGATTTAAAACACTTGTTCGTGCATCAGTTTCGGTGAAAATCTATGGCGGCCCTTTACCTTCACGATTAGGACTGAAGCAAAAGAATTCAATCTAGGGAGAGGATACCGTGCCGTATTTTCGTGACAACGCAAGTCTGTTGAGCCTCGTTCAGCAGCGGCAAGAGCCCAACGCGGGTTTCAGATCAGGCCAGTTAGGTGCTCTGCATGCCGTCTTGGCGCATTTTTCCGTGCAGGACGATCCGGCGTTGATCTGCCTGCCCACGGGATATGGTAAGACGTCATTGATGATGGCGTTGCCTTACTTGCTACAGGCAGACCGTGTCCTAATCGTTGAGCCTTCCGATGCGCTGAGGAAGCAAGTATTCTCACACCTTTCTGAAATGTCGACGCTTCGGCGTATCGGCGCACTTCCTGCTGACTGCCCCTTGCCGACTGTTTGCTTGCATGTTGGTCGAATAGGCTCAGTTGATGAATGGCGGTTGTTGGAATGCTATGATGTCATCGTCTCGACGCCAGCAAGCTCATCTCCCACTCTCGATCCCGCTTTTCCTGCAGATATGTTCGACCTTGTGATCTTCGATGAAGCGCACCATGCGCCTGCTCACTCATGGAGCGGGTACCTCCAACATCTAACGGCAGCCAAGTTCGTATTCTTAACCGCAACGCCTTTTAGACGCGATAACTTGATTATCCCTGGCAAGATTGTCTATCGCTACCCGGTTACGAGGGCAATTGATGAGGGAGCGTTCGATCCAGTGATTTTTCGAGTGGCGCCAGTTGGAGACGAGCTGAACGAGGAAGAGATCGATCGTGCGATCGCACGAGTCGCTGTTGAACAGTTCAATGAGGACAAAGCAAACGGGTTCGACCATCGGTTATTTGTTAGGGCTTCCAGCATCCTTGCGGCTAAAAGTCTTGTGCCGCTGTACCAAGAACTGGGCCTAGCCGTAGAGGCGATCAACAGCCGGCTTACGAAAAGACGACAGGATCAGATCGAGGCTAAGCTCAGGTCGGGCGAGCTGGAAGGAATCATTTGCGTTGACATGTTCGGCGAAGGATACGATTTTCCGAAGCTCAAGATCGCGGCCCTTCACGCCCCTCATAAGTCTTTAGTACCTACCATCCAGTTCATCGGTCGCTTCGCGCGCATAGATGAGACGACAGGACGCCCCACCCTCATCGCGCCGCTCTCTAGGATTGAGGAGGCCACCTCGTCCTTGCTTAGAGAAGGGGTGAATCTTGGCCAGATGATTGATGACGTAGCACATGCTCAGATCCAAGCCAATCTCGACGATCAGGCCTTCATGGACAGGCTACCTGTTCGCCAGCAGGCTGAGTCAGACTATGATGCGGTGACGCCTTTGTCGCTCAAACTTTATGCCCACGTTCGAGGGTTTCATTGTGACGAGGCCCCAGAGTTCTTGCGACTTGACTCTAACATAGGCCGTAATCTCCGAATCGTGAAGAGATGGGCAACGGAAGCTGGTGATATTTCTTTGGTGCTTACTGCTGACGAAACTCCACCGAAGTGGATGGACTCGGACGCGCTGATGGACATACGACATGACGCGTTTCTGTTGATGTATTTTCCAGACTCTCGGATGTGCTTCATCGGATCAACGCGGAGGACAGAGAAGCTTTATCTCTCCATTATGGATAAGGTTTGCACTGGTGACACTCGGCCACTGAGCTACGAGGAGACAAGTCGGGCGAGGGCGGGGCTCGATGATGTTCGGTTCTACAACTTAGGCCTAAAAAGTTATGCCCTCAACTCCCGTGGTGAGACTTATCGCACGCTGACAGGTCCTCAAGCTGAACGAGTGGTTGATGTCGGTGACAGCAGGGCATACTCCCAAGGACACTTCTTTGGCAGCGGCATGAGCGGCAACAACAGGGAAACCATAGGCGCTAGCAGCAGCTCACGTATTTGGAGTAACCAGACGCTGTCCATTCCGGACTTCGTCGAATGGGTTGAAACGCTAAACGGCCGTATATCCGGCAATGCGGCTATCACTCAGACCAACCTAGACATTCTCAGGGTCGCGACTCGGCTCGAACGCTTGCCGGATCAAGTCATCGCCGCTAACTGGCCGCAGGAAGGATTTAAAACAAACCCCCGGCTGCGTTATCGGGGTGGGCCTCAATGCCAGCAGTGCTTTTCACGGCTGGTAGAGTGGGAACTGCAGGGATTCCATACTGACCCTGATGCTGGGTGTATGACATTTTCGGTAGCGCATCTCGATGGTATTGTTGATATGTGCTTTCGCCTTGGAGCTAGGCGGATGATCACTGTCGAGCTTCCCTTGGTCATGCTGGACGTTGAGTCAGCACATGATCAGTGGATGCCCCTCGCTGACTGGCTTTCAGAGTACAGTCCAACGTTTTACGCTGCGGACAAATCCTCGTTTGAAGGCGTGAATAAAATGGCACCGCCATTAGTTCAGGCGCTATCGCTGGCTCCAGGTGATACGCGCTCGATCGATTGGACAGGGTGTGAAATTGAACTCGAGTTTCTGCCTAACGATAACAGCCTGCGAACCCGAGAGCGGCGCGCCGCACTCAACGGTTTAGCTACTGTTCAGGAGCACTTAGAGCAGCACCTCCTGACATTGCCTGATGTTAAAGCCATTTTTTACGACCACAGGACTGGCGAGGCAGCTGATTACATCTGTATCACCCGTAACGACCGTGATGAAGTCAGCGTCGACTTCTATCATTGCAAGGGGGCGGGGGGGGCAGCTAATGAAGGCCGGGTAGGAGATGTGTACGAAGTCGCTGGCCAACTGGTCAAGTGCGCTTACTACTGCGAGGTCTCTACATTGATTGGCCACATGAGGGCCCGGATGAATCCCGTGAGGCACGCCTCGCCTTCGTATTTTGTCACCGGGACGCTAGCGGAGGTTGAGGCGCTTCTTACCGCTACCTTGCCGACGAAGCTGAGCTTTTGTGTTATTGGGGTTCAGCCTGGTATTCGTCGGACTATGGTGAATGAGCGCCTGAGTGATCTCATGGCGTTTTGTATTGGTTATGCAAGGGGGGGAGGTACAGCTAAAGCCTACTGGCTCGTCAGTGAGTAGTCGCTAGGGCTGGTGCGAATTACGACGCAATCCTACTGTAATAGATGTATGGCGACAGGCTGATTTCAAGCAATATACGTCTGCTCAATTGTACGATAGATCTGACCAAAGTTATCAGTGAGGCCGCACCATACTATTTCGTGAAGGTGTACGCTATTACAAGATAGGCGTAGATTTGATTGGTGTAGCGAGCAAGAAACATCGCCATTTAGACTTATTCAATCCACCAACTGTAAAGCCAGCGTTAATGCTTACACTCGATCACATTAACTGACGCTATGGTAGTGATCCCTTGTTTATCGTGGCTCAAGGCATAGAGCAAATGTGGAGAGATTTGTTGACGCCTCAATATACGACTTAGTGGCGAAGTGTGCAGTGCATAAAGGTGCTAATGAGGTTATGCACCATTTCGTGTTTAGTCTCGTTTGCTTAATAGACAATTTCAGCACGAGTTGCCCTACAAATTCTCATCTATTAGCCAAATATTTAGCATTATATGGGATTGTTTGAAACTGGATTGGTATACAGTCGTATTAAAAATGAATGTTTTTTGAGTGTTTTTCGAACTCACCTTCTTGCGTTTTTTTCAACCTGGATTTAATTATGATAAAAATCAATCAAATAATCTCCTATAGGTTAGTTGGTAGATTTGGAAAACAAACATGCGCGTTTTTACAGGTGGTGTATTTAATAAAAAACTGATAAGTTCTTTTTATACAGGTAGTTAACAATATACATTTTCACTGTTTTAATGTGATAAACGTGCATGTGCATTAATCAAATGCCGGCGAGAAAGGAGCGTCATCGATGACGTATCGATGCTAAGGAGAGTTTGAACCGATGACAGGGAAAACCACGGACCAATATTCTGCAGGCGAGCAAGGTCTAGGATACATCTATCAAGCACGTCTTGCTCTATTACAACTGCTTCAATTGCCGGAAGGTACTGCCATCTTCCTGGAGAAGGACGACGACCTCGACTTTATCCAAGGCAACGGAGGCAAGTCCCTGGCCTCACTCAAACACAAGGCGATTGGCGATAAGTTGACCGACCTGTCAACCGATTTCTGGAAGTCCGTCAACATCTGGCTAGTGCGGTACAAGGCTGATGGCCGCATTGCATCGAACCTGCGTTTTTTCCTGTTCACCACTGGTACGGTGTCCACTGGCTCGTTCCTTGCCCGTCTTCTTCCCGCTCAGTCTGTCGCCTCTAATGATGCGACAACGCTCACCGAACTGGCTGAGGCGGCGCTTGCTGAATCGAGATCGAAACTCATCGCGCCGATAGCCACAGCGTTCAACGAACTAAATGGCTCCGAGAAGCAGGATTTTCTCGAACGCATCTTGATCCTCGATGGCAGCCCACGCATAGGCGACATTCCTGCGCTCATCAGAGACAAACACATGCGGTCCATCCGGCGCGAGCACCGAGAGTTTGTCTTCGAGCGGTTGGAGGGGTGGTGGACCGATGCAGTGATCAACCATTTGACCGGCGCTAGTCCGGAAGGGATCTTCGGCTACGAAGTGTCGGACAAGCTCTCAAACTTCGCCGAGGAATACAAGGTGGACAACTTGCCGATCACCTTCCGCGGAAAACTGCCCGCGGATGAGATTGACACTGATACAGATCCGCGCCTTTTTGTGACACAACTGCGCGAGATCGGTATTTCCTCCAATCGGATCAGGAGTGCGATTCTGGATTATTACAGAGCGTTCGAACAACGTTCAGCGTGGGCGCGCGAGAACTTGCTTGTGTTGGGAGAGGTCGAGGCGTACGAAGATCGTCTCACCGATGAGTGGAGCCGCTACAAGGATGTCGCTTTCGAAAAGCTTAGGGATGATAGCGCGGAAGAAGCGCTGCGCGAAGCCGGCGCAACCCTCTATAACTGGGCAGAATTTGAGACTGGGAAGATCGAATCTCTACGTATTCGTGCACGGGTGACAGAGTCATATGTCCTTCGTGGCAGCTTCCATATCCTGGCGGATTCCACCCCCGAACCCAAGGTCTACTGGCATCCTAGATTCCTCGACCGCCTTAGCAAGGCTCTGGGGGTGGTCTTGTGAAGCGATGGGATCAGCGACCGTTTGAAATTCGGAACTTGTTCAACCCTGCATTCTGCGGCTTAGTCTTGTTCCGCGCGCTGCAAGGCTACGAAGAAGAAGACGCTCGCGGTATGCCATTCTCGCTATCGCTGCTTGTACTGCCCCTGTGCTTGCATAAGGATTCGCGTGAGGTGTTCGCCGGCAGCTCTCGCAGCTACCTGCTCAAGATCGCAGAGAAGAACCAGCAAATCATGGTGGGTTTCGCCGACCGGGTTACGCAGATGCTGCCGTATGCCTTCGAGGGACTCGGCTTGCTAATGGAAAGAGGCTGCATCACCGTCGCGGACGACGGTCGCATCCAAACAGTACCCAAGAAGGTCCGCAAGAGCGTCGATGGAACCGCCGAAACCGTCGCCTGCCAGAAAGTGGCGCGGATCATCGGAAAGGAATTTGCACGCATCGCCGACCGAGCGACCGTTTATACAACTTTTGGAATTCGTCCATGAAGATCAGATCCATCCACATCTACAGCCACGACGGCCAGCGTCGTGACCTCCTGTTCAAGGTAGACGGACTCAACGTCATCACCGGCCGCTCCTCTACCGGCAAATCTGCGCTCTCCGAGATCATCGAGTACTGTATGGGACGCTCGTCGTTCAACGTCCCGGAAGGCATCATCCGTGACAAAGTCTCTTGGTTCGCCGTGATCTACCAGTTCGAGAAAGAACAGGTGCTGATTGCTAAGCCGACCCCTACCAGCGGTGGAGCCAGCTGCAGCACGGCAATGTTGCGAAGGGGGGCCCAATTGCAGGTGCCCGCGTTCAAGGACCTGGCGGTCAACACTGACGATGACAGCATTGTCGAACTACTGTCCCGCTTGCTTGGAATTCCCGAGAACCGTACCGAAGTAGCGCTTGAGCACAGCCGAAATAGCTACGACGCGAACGTCAAGCACACGTTCTACTACCTGTTCCAGAAGCAGGGACTGGTCGCCAACAAGGATCAACTTTTCTATCGCCAGAACGAGCAGTTTCAACCGCAGGCGATCCGCGATACGTTGCCAATCTTGCTTGGCGTCTCCTCCCTCGATCGTTACGAGTTGGAATCCAAGCTGCGCTTAGCGCAGCGCGATCTGAGGATTAGCAACAAGAAGCTGGAGCAGGCGCTCGACGCCGTCGACACGTCGCATGAACAGGCTATCCGCCTCTACTCGGAAGCCAAGACGGTCGGGGTCATCGGCAACACCGACGAGAACCCGAATGCCGACGGGATCATTGATGCATTGAGGTTGGCGCTTTCGTGGAAGCCCGAAACTGTGCCAGACGACGACGGCAGCCGGGTTTCGTTTCTGGAAGATGAGCTGGCCCAACTGCGTCAGGATCGCCGAGATACACAGGCCCGGATGGACGCAGCACGACAGTTCGCAAAACGGGCGGGCGGCTACGAAAACGAGGCCGCCGAACAGATAGACCGGTTGGCCTCAATCAAGGCACTGCCGAAGAATCCAGACAGCGGCGAATGGCAATGGCCGTTCTGCGAGCAGAATTTGGCGCTGGAATCCCCAGTAGCCGTCGTCTTGCTCACTGAATTGGAATCACTCGACAAAGAGCTGCGCATTGCCACCGGTCAGCGCCCCAAGCTCGAAGCCTACCTTGCCGAACTGACCGGCAAAGCAGATGGGATCGCAGGTGATATCAAGCAGAAGGAAGCGGAGCTATCCGCGGCAATCTCGGCCAACGAAGTTATCGCCCAAATGGGCACTCGCAACAACGCGGCTGCACGAGTAGTCGGCCGTATCAGCCTGTTCCTAGAAACGCTTCTCCCGAATGAGGATCTTGCCAAACTGGAAGCTGAGAATCGCCGTTTCAGCAACAAAGTTAAGCAGCTTGGGGAGCTGATCGGTGCAGACGACAGTAGCGAACGCCTGACCTCGATCCTCAACAACATCTCCGCACAGGTGTCGCGATACATCCAGAAGTTCAACGCCGAATTCGGTCCTTACCCTGCGCGACTCAACCTGCCGCAATTGACAATAATCTTTGATCGACCCGAACGTCCTGTGCCTATGGGCAGGACTGGTGGCGGCGAGAACCATCTGGCCTACCACCTGTCAGCACTGCTCGCCCTGCATCTATTCGCGGCGCAGAACAACCGTCCGATTCCGCGCTTTCTGTTGATCGATCAACCAACTCAGGTCTATTTCCCTTCTGAACAGGTCTACAGGGATGCTGATGGTTCGGTGCAGAAGACAGAAGCCGATGCCGACCTTAATGCTGTGCGCAGGTTGTTCGAGTTGTTGCTAAAATTTACCCAAGACGATGTTCCTGGCTTCCAACTGATCGTTACTGAACATGCGAACCTTCGCGATCAGTGGTTCCAAGAGGCGCTGGTCGAGAAACCGTGGACTAAACCGCCCGCACTTGTTCCCGAGGATTGGCCAGACAAGTGAGCACATTTTTCGCGGGCGACGGTATAACAAATGCATCAACACGATTTGCTAGATTCGAGTAAAAAACTAACTCATTTTTGTCCAAAATCGAACGAACTAGGCTAGCTCGGATTCGCCCCAAAGTGAGCTTAGAGTATTGCTGCCGGCGCCATGGTAACAATAAAGAATCATTACTCACCATTTGCTATTTTTATGTAACTGTTTTATTTATATTGCTAAGGATTTCTTAGTTTTTGGTGGGTGATGGCATTTTTATTTTCCCCTAGGGCAAGATCATTCATTGATGAATCACTTGAAAGTTATTTGCTTCGAATCGTTTCAGAGAACTTTTTTGATTCTTACCAGCAGCTCAGCTTGGCGATCAGAGAAGAGCTACATGAGCTCGACTTTGAAGCACATGGGGCTTTCCCTATCGAGCTAAAACGCCTCAATATTTATCATGCTAAGCACAATAGCCATTTTAGGATGAGGGCGTTGGGCTTACTTGAATCCCTTCTTGGTTTACCTCCCCATGAACTCGAGAAAATAGCCCTATTTAGATCGAACAGAGTCTTTATTGGGTCTAGCGTTGCAGTGCATCGTAATGGTATCGATATTCCTTTAAGTTTTATCCGTTATGCAAATGAGGATGATGTTGAGAGTGTGCCCGTTTGCCCTCAATGCTTAAAGGATGAGCCTTATATTCGGCAAGTTTGGCATTTAAAGCCATACACTGCCTGTACCAAGCATGAGTGTGCGTTGCTCCATCATTGCCCCGAATGCAAAGCACCGCTCAACTATATTGAGAATGAATCAATTGGCTATTGTTCCTGTGGATTTGAGCTTTCAAAAGCAGAAATTGTTCGCGCTAAACAGCCAGATCTCATGTTAGCGAGGAGTCTTATTGGTGGTGATGTTACCTCTACAAATCCGCTTCTTCATGAAGTATCTGCGACTCATCGGCTTGCGGCTCTACTTTGGTATCAAAAGCGCTATTGCAAAAGTAAAGAAGCTTCTTTTAGCGATGCGGTGGAGTATTTTGATTACTGGCCTGAAATCCTTTATCAAGAACTGGATAAACTGACGCAAGGCGCTGAATTAAGGCTGATAGAGCTATTTAATCGTACTGCTTTTCGGTTTATTTTTGGTGAGTTAATTCTGCATTCCCGCTGTTTGTATCCAGAGGATAAAGATCCACATTTTATCTATGTTGCTTTAATGCGTTATTTGCAAAGATTGGTTGAGCTACATCCAAAATCGAAAAAGCCTAATGTGGCTGATATGCTAGTCAGCGTCGCAGAAACAGCTGTTTTACTGTCAACAACCCAAGAACAAGTTTATCGGCTTCATCAAGATGGGATATTAACGTCGTCGTTTAGGCAAAAAATGAAGCAGAGGATTGACCCACATATTGGTGTTTTTTATTTAAGGCAAGTGATCGAGTATAAAAACAGCTTCGGCAGTGATAGACAGGGGATGTACTTATCGGCATGGTAAAGAATTTACATTTGCGAGAACTGCTAGATATTGAAGATGTTCAAGCACGCTCGGCAGCGTTGAGGCGTGCATTTGCTGCTTATACAGAACCGTTAGATGTAACTGGCGAGGAAAGTGCTGCCCTAATTATTTTGCTTAATCTTACCTATCCGAAAAAGTTAGTGGATGACTTATTAGATAAAAAGTTAGCCAGAATAACTGTTAATAACCAAACCCATATTGATGTTTGCATTGACGAAGTACAATGGCTGCATACCCATAATCTCAAGTACCCAGATATTCGGGTCAGTAAACAAAGGCTCGTTGCCCCCAGTCCTCAAGTACATCCCAATATGTTGAGTAGCGCTAATTGCCAGCGTACTTTAGGGTGGTCTCATGACAGTGCTAAAGTCAATTTCGCCAAGCTGTTTGTTTGCCATTTTATTTGGCAAGGTAAAGTAACTTGCCTTGCAACGTTAATGTGTGAAGCACCTAAATACTGGAAAGAGGCTCTTCAAGAACTTGACATGCCTGTTAAACAGTTTATGAATATTTGCGGCAGGGTGAAGCATTTTTTACCCGCGCAGTTAAGCCCAGATAAAGTCGATAAATACTCCGTACAGGTTCGAATGCCATTCCGTGATGGATATATAGCGGTTACCCCCGTTGTAAGCCATGCACTTCAGTCTGAACTCCAGCAAGCAGCAATCAAAAAACAGGGCCGATATACCAGTCTTGAGTTTATTCGTCCTGCGGCAGTCAGTGAGCTAGTCGCATCTCTTGGCGGTAATGCTAAAGCCCTGAATTATCCGCCTCGTATTAATAAAAAAACTCACGGATTAGGCAACAATTTACTGGCTAGGGTCTTATCTGGTCAGGATGTATTGAATCAAAATGTATTGTCACAGCCTCGATTTGTGAGGGTATTGGATGATCTGTTATCGAGTGAATCAGCATTGGCGTTAAAGCAACGCAGGCAACAAAAAGTCGCCAATCTTAGACAGATAAGAACGATGTTATCTGAGTGGCTTGCGCCAATGTTGGAATGGCGATTAGAGGTTAAAGAGGTGCCGATTCTTCTTGGCGAGCTTGAGCCTATTAGTGGCTCATTAGAGTATCAGTTTTTAACCTTTGAGAATGAGCTATTACCTGAATTGCTGCTGCCTCTGTTCGGCAGATTAAATTCGGTGATGTCGCATTCAGCAATGATAAGTCAGTATGCCTTTCATCAGAGACTGATGCCCCTGCTTCGAAATAGCTTGAAATGGTTGTTAACTCATTTGGCTTATAAAGAACCTTTGCTACAAAAAGATGCTGAAGATGAGCATTTTCAGCGATATTTACATTTGAAAGGTATTCGAGTGTTTGATGCCCAAGCTTTATCTAATCTGTATTGTGTTGGCATTCCTTCTCTCACAGCTGTTTGGGGAACGATGCATAACTACCAGCGGCGATTAAATGAAGGCTTGGGTACTCAGCTAAGATTAACCTCATTTTCGTGGTTTATTCGTCAGTACTCTTCTGTCTCGGGCAAAAAACTGTCTGAGTACGGCATGCAAGGAGCGAAAGAGAATCAATTTAGACGAGCTGGAAAAATTGATAATCGACATTGTGATTTAGTGTTTGATCTTGTCATTCACATTGATGGTTATGAAGACGATTTAGCTATCTTAGATAATCAAACTGAAATGTTGAAAGCAAGTTTTCCGGCGAACTTTGCCGGTGGAGTAATGCATCCTCCCGAGTTAGATGCTGTTGGTGCGTGGTGCCAGCTTTATCAATCCGAAGCTGAACTTTTCTCAACATTGAAAAGACTGCCTATGTCAGGAAAATGGATTATGCCGACTAGATATTCAATGGGTAATATTAGTGATCTTCTGTTTTTGTTGGATAAAAATTCATCGCTGTGCCCCACTATGGTTGGCTATTTACCATTGACTGAACCCGTTAGCCGAGTAGGTAGCCTAGAGCCTTTGCATTGCTATGCTGAACCAGCGCTTGGCGTAGTTGAGTGTGCATCGGCAATTGAGATAAGGTTACAGGGGCAAATAAACTATTTTAAGAGAGCGTTTTGGATGTTAGAGGTAAAAGAGCATTCAATGCTGATGAAACGGATTTAAGGAAGGTTTATGGAGCTATGCAATGTTTTAAAGTATGACCGATCCCTCTACCCAAGTAAGGCGGTATTTTTCTATAAAACGGCCGATTCTGATTTTGTTCCTCTTGAAGCTGAAATCACTCGTATACGTGGTCAAAAAGCTGGATTCACTGAAGCATTTACTCCTCAATTTAAATCGAAAAACTTAGCGCCCCAGGACCTTACACACTGTAATCCTCTAACGATTGAAGAGTGTTATGTTCCGCCAAATGTAGATCACATCTATTGCCGCTTCTCACTAAGAGTACAAGCTAACTCGCTCAAACCCTCTGGCTGCAGCGATCCTGAAGTTTCTACTTTGCTTGAAAAATTGTCCGCAGCATTTAAGAAGTGTGACGGTTACCAAGAGCTGGCGACCCGTTTTTGTAAAAATCTGCTGTTAGGAACTTGGCTCTGGCGTAATCAAAACTCTGGTAACACTCAAATAGATGTTAAAACCAGTACGGGAAAGTGTTATCAAATCAGTAATACGAGGCAGTTAGCTTGGAATATTTGGTCTGATGAAGCCCAAACCGTTCTTGATGAATTAAGTAAAGAGATAAACTTAGCTTTGACTGATCCGAATGTATTTTGGAACGCCGATATTACAGCAAAAATTGAGACTGTCTTTTGCCAAGAGATCTACCCAAGCCAAACCTTTGGTGAAAAGTCCGCAGAAGGTGAAACTTCAAAACGGTTTACTAAAGTTAAATGTACTGATGGTCGTTATGCGGTGAGTTTTAATTCGGTCAAGATAGGTGCAGCTATTCAATCAATTGATAATTGGTGGGATCAGGACGATGTTAAACGATTACGAGTACATGAGTACGGTGCAGACAAAGAGCTGGGTATTGCACGGCGTTCACCTGAATCTGCACTGAGTTTTTATACCTTATTTGTAAATACAGAGCTGTATTTAGCTGAACTCAAACAACAGGCCGCAGAGTCAGGGCATTCAATTCATCCTAATATTTACTATCTTTTTGCTGTCCTGATAAAGGGTGGCATGTTCCAGAAGAAAGCCGAAACGAAGAAGGCATAATATGCAGCGCTACTATTTTATGGTGCGTTTCTTACCACGAGAAGCAAACTTGGCTCTGCTAATGGGGCGTTGTATCTCAGTTATGCATGGGTATATCTGCAAACATGAAATTAAAGGTCTTGGGGTGACGTTTCCTGCTTGGTCAGACGCTTCTATCGGGAATGTCATTGCTTTTGTTCATTCTGATGAAATTGTATTGAGTGAGCTGAAGCAACAATCCTATTTTCAATATATGAAAGAATGTGGCTTTTTTAGTCTTGGTAACGTTGACGTTGTACCTGATGATTGTGCTGAAGTGATGTTCAAACGTAATCAGGAAATTGCAAAGATGTTTGTTGGTGAGGCCCGCAGACGCTTAAAACGTTTGGAAAAACGAGCGTTAGCTCGAGGTGAGACGTTTAATCCTATAAAAAATATCCAGCCAAGAGAGTTTTACACTTTTCATCGTATAGCAATCAGCAGCGGTAGTAATAAGCAAGATTACCTTCTTCATATACAGAAAATGGTAGCAAAGGAGCAAACTGAATCATTATTTAGTAGCTATGGGTTTGCTAGCAATTTACAACTAAATGGAACAGTACCGGAGCTATCTCGTCTTGTAGATAAGATTTGACCTTTAGATTTGGTGGCATCTGTAACATTTTAATTACAAACATAATTTTTATGTGAGGAATTATATGGTTATTTGCTTAATTTTGAATCTTGTAATTGATTTTATTTAGGTTTATTTTATAAGTGTATAGTGACCTGCCGAATAGGCAGCTGAAAATTGTCGTACTTGAAGCGTGGCATCGTTCTGAATGTGACCTGCCGAATAGGCAGCTGAAAATAAAAACAATCGTTTCGACGTTTATGTTAATACAGTAAACTGCCGGATAGGCAGTAAAAGCCTCTTCTTACTCTATGTAGGAGGAGGCTTTTTATTGGTAATGCCCCAATTGTCGGTGGATAATAGTTTGAGTTGAAATGTGCTTTTTTAAGCGATTCATAGCCATTATAAAGCTAAAGTTTGATCAATTTTGAGGAAAATCACTACCAACAAGACGGTGACGTGACAATCAATATTGATCAATCACTAGTAAGCTTTTGGACAAAAGCGAGTTAGGATTTTAACTCTACAAAGTGAGTTTAAGATTAATATTTGTATGGCTAAGTTAAACACCCCAAACAGGGGCAATAAAAAGCTGGCAATAATTAGAGCGAAGCGACGATAGCCTGCTTTTTATTGTCCCGCAGCCTTGTTTTGTTAGTTTACAATTAAGACAAAACAATTGAAAAAACACTCAACCAGGCCAATTGACAGCCATATGATATGCGTTGATGAGTGCCTGGATTACTCTGTTGTTTAAATGCTCTAGTCATAGCAAATAAATAATAAACGCTCGCAATAACAGTAATAATGGAAAACACGCGAAAATATGCGGGTATTACTGTTGTCGTTGGGCTGATTGCGATTAATATTGGTGCTACAAGTAATGAAAGCAGCATTATAAAACCTGCCCAAGAATGCACTTTACAGTTGAATGTTGGATTTTTTGTAAATGGATCCGCATCCATGGGAAAATAACCAGCTACCCATGTACCGATACCATGCACTATGACTAGCCAGCCTCTAGAGCTACATCTAGATGATGTATCAACTCAATAAAGTAAAGAAATCTAATATGGCAGCAAGAGGCTGTTCATAATTCTGTGTCAGGTTAATTTCACAGATCGATATGGTTTTCTAAGCGCCCCTCAAAATGGATTGAGAGCTGTGATAGCGTCAAATTCCAGTTTTGGATGGGATGCGTCCAGCGCTCAGAGGCCTTCAATATACCCGCGTAAAGCAGCTTGAGTAAACTGTTCTCGTTAGCAAAACCGCCCTTCGTTTTGGTTAACTTCCTGAATTGCCTATGTACCGCTTCAACCGCATTAGTGGTGTAGATGGCAGTGCGGACATAATCTGGGTATTTGAAATACACCGATAACAGCGCCCACTTGTTGCGCCATGATTTAATCACCACGGGGTATTTATCGCCCCATTTTGTCTCTAGCTCATCCAGTGCCATCTCGGCCGCATTCAAGGTGGCAGCCTTATAAACGCACTTTAAATCGGCCATAAAGGCCTTTTGATGCTTAGAAGCAACATACTTCATCGAGTTACGAATTTGGTGGATGACACACAGTTGCACTTCCGTCTGCGGGTAAATGGTTTCAATCGCTTCAGGAAAGCCTTTAAGGCCATCAACGCAGGCGATGAGAATGTCTTTAACGCCGCGATTATACAGGTCAGTTAGCACGCTTAACCAATGGTGAGCGCCTTCATTATCAGACAGATATAAGCCTAATAGCTCTTTTTTACCTTCGACGTTAAGGGCCAAAATGGTGTAAACCGCCTTGCTAATAAAGCGACCGTTCTCTTTGATTTTATAATGAATTGCATCGAGCCATATGACGGGGTAAAGCGGCTCTAGCTCGCGTTCGCGCCATGCTTGAAGCTCAGGTAGTAACTTGTCAGTAATGGCGTTCACCGTGCCGTTGGACACCGACATGCCGTACATGTCTTCGATATGCGCGCGAATATCTTGATAGCTGGAGCCTAATGAA
>NZ_JBHFFD010000074.1:0-17288 GCF_043359565.1 Shewanella sp. S23-S33
TTCAACGCGGCGACGGGTTTACTCAGTGGTACGCCGAGCAATGCGGATGTGGGCAGTCATGCTGTCACCTTACGAGTGACGGACACGGATGGCTTAACGGCTGAGCAAAGCTTTGGTATCACAGTGACTAACGTTAACGATGCGCCTGTTGCGACGAGTGCAAGTGTGACCTTAGAGGAAGATAGCTCTGTGATGATCACGCTTACTGGGGAGGATGCAGATAGTGATCCTCTTACCTATGAAGTGGTGAGCCAACCTGAATCGGGCACTTTGGAGCAGCATGGAACTGTGTGGTTATACACACCGGAGAAAGATTTCAACGGTGCAGATCAGATAAGCTTTATTGCTAAGGATGCTGAACTGAGTTCTGAGCCTGCAACTATCACCATTAATGTCACGCCAGTGAATGATGACCCACAAGCTGCCGATGATAATTACACTCTAGCCAGCACCGCGGATGATAAATACACACTACCTGCGCTAGAGAATGATGTTGATGTGGACGGTGATACTTTGACTATCGATGGCGCGGCAGCAGACATAGGTAGTGTGCAGATTACTGCTGATGGACTCATATTTACTGCCCCTGCAGCTTATGTTGGTCCGGTCGCACTTCGTTATACCATTAGTGATGGTCAGAAAGGGCGCGCAAGTGCAAAAGTCAACTTACTGGTAGAAGGTGGGGAGGCTGACAATTTACCTGTTATTACTGTACCTAGTGATGTTGAGGTTAATGCAACAGGCTTGTTCACTCGTGTGGATCTAGGGTTTGCGAAGGCCGTTGATCGTAATGGTCATCCACTGCCCGTTTCTTTGGTCGATAAGCGTTTATTCTTTGCCCCTGGTAGTTACCTTGCTTACTGGCAAGCCGTAGATCGTGATGGCAATAAAGCGACTAAGGCTCAGAAAGTAAAAGTGCATCCATTAATTTCCTTGAGTAAAGATCAAGTCGTGGGTGAGGGTAATGAGGTTGTTGTTAGTATTCACTTAAACGGTGTAGCGCCTGAATATCCAATATCTGTTCCGTATACGGTTGCAGGTTCCGCGGACAGCAATGATCATGACTTAGTCGATGCGGTAGTGGAGATTACTTCAGGTACATTGGCCCATATTCACTTTAGAACCATAGAGGATGGGGAAGTTGAGGCTGAAGAAGAGGTGTTAATCAGCCTAGATCCAAGTTTGAATTTAGGCAGTAAGAAGCAAACACAAGTGTCGATCACTGAGGCTAACATTGCCCCGAGTGTGACGCTTGAGGTGACTCAAGCGGGTGAACGTCAGTTGATCGTGGCACAAAATGGTGGCGAGGTTCATATTCATGCGCAGATTAGCGATGCTAACATGAACGATACTTTGACATCTGTATGGTCGAGTGGCGCGCTGAACTTGCAGTCCGATGATGAGGGGATGTTCTTCTTGCCGACAGTGGTCTTGCCGGGCATTTATCCTGTGAGCCTGACTGTGACGGATAGCGGCTTACCCGCGCTGTCTACCACGGAGAAAGTTTATATTGTTGTGCGCCCATCTTTGCCGCTTCTGACTGGAACTGATACCGACGGTGATTTGATCCCTGATAACCAAGAGGGATTTACCGATACAGACCGCGATGGTATTCCAGATTACTTGGATGCAATTAATGATTGTAACGTGATGCCTGAAGGTGAGTTGCAGCCTGTGTACTTCTTGGCAGAGGGGCAAGCGGGCGTGTGCTTACGCTTAGGTAATATTGCACTGATGCAAGAGCAAAGTGGTATTCAACTATTACCTAATCTGGTTCCTGAAGACAGTATCGCGGCTAATGTGGGGGGGATTTTTGACTTCATTGCGACAGGACTACCGCAACAAGGGCAGAGTTACAGTCTGGTGATACCACAACGTTCGCCAGTTCCTGCCAATGCGGTATATCGTAAGTATCAAGCCCAAAATGGTTGGAAGGATTTTGTGATTGATGCACGTAATAGTGTCGCGAGTAGTGAAGGTGAGCGTGGTTTCTGCCCTCCTCCTGGAGATAATCGTTGGACTTCAGGATTAACTGAAGGCCATTGGTGTGTGCAGTTAACCATAGAAGATGGCGGGCCAAACGATGACGATGGCGTCGCTAACCGAACCATTGTCGACCCAAGTGGTGTGTCAGTGATACTCAATGGTAACCATTTACCTGTGGCGAACCCAGATACGGCATCTTTACCTTGGAATCAGAGTCTCGATGTCGATGTGCTCGCCAATGATACGGATAGCGATGGTGATGCTTTGACGGTAACACAAGTCACCAGCGAGTTCGGAACTGTAGTTATCTTGGCTAATCAGCAGTTAAGTTACACGCCAGCAACCGATTTCATCGGTACAGATGTGCTGGTGTATAGCATTACCGATGGTAAAGGTGGTACTGCGAGTAGTGAGTTGACTGTGATTGTTAATGGCAATACAGCACCTAAGACAGTGAACGATAGTGCTGCCATAGATGACAGAACGAGCTTGTTACTCGATGTGTTGAGTAATGACAGCGATCCCGATGGCAACGTTTTAACCTTAGTCAGCGCAACCGCGCAGCAAGGAACGGTTTCTGTTGAGTCTAATAAACTACGTTATATCCCTAAAACTGGATTTGATGGAGTAGATACTGTGAGTTATCAGATTAGTGATGGATTGGGCGGCGAAGCAACTGGGCAAGCGTTAATCACAGTTAAGGCATACCAAGATGTGGTGATAGATAACAAGTCGGGTGGAGGCAGTATGTCCTTATGGGCATTAGGTTTGATTCTTACAATGGGGTTAATTCGCCGTAAGGAATTACATAAATTAGTCTTGGGCGCTGTGTTGCTCGCAGGCTCCGTTAATCAAGCAAATGCGGCTGATAACTGGTATGTCGAGGGATTTGTCGGGCAAGCTCAGGTTGATAGCAGCAGGCGAGCTCTACAGCCACAAGCGGGGACAGGCTTTGTAACATCGGTTGATGATAAAGATACTGCTTTGGGTGTGAGTATCGGTTATCAATGGACTCCCTTTGTTGCCACCGAATTAGGCTATGCCGACTTTGGTAATGGGACTGCGAGGATTGAGGGCGCAAGTCTCACCCCTGAGCAATATCATGAGCAGGTCAAAGCCGTAACGCCAGTACTGGCCGATGGTGTCATGCTGGGATTACGTTTCACTTTACTCCAACATGAAGCTTGGCGGTTTGAAGTACCCATCGGATTGTTTAGGTGGCAAGCGGATATCAGTAGCACTATGGGCAATAGCCGTTTAACTACAGAGCTTGATGGTACAGATTGGTATGCGGGCGTGCGTTTTAGCTATCAATTTAGTGAGTCATGGTCTGTAGGTTTGGGATATCAATATGTGGATATCGAGCCTAATGATTTCCTCAGTTACCAGCTCAATCTACGATATCAATTTTAAGCGTTAGCATATCAAAAGGGGCATTCGCCCCTTTTTACTATCCAATAAAACATCGTATTTGAGAATATTTTGAAGGTGTTCACTTAAGGCTGGGCTGGGTTTGTGATGCATATCGCAAAGGATTTGTGGCTTACCATTAGGAGCATGTAATAAATTCAGGTTGTAGATTAAAGACAGGATAGTAAGATTGTCACTTACCTTATTTAATTTATCGCTTTTTTATCCAGAGGCAGTTATGTCGCAACGGCAGAATAAGCCGGAAATATTGCATACCGAAGTTGTCGCGAGAAGCCGATTATTTCAAATTGAGCAAGTGCATCTTAAGTTCTCCAATGGTGTAGAGCGCCAATATGAGCGCATGAAAGGCGGTAGTCGTGGCGCTGTGATGATAGTGCCTATTCATCAAGGGAAAATGCTACTGGCACGCGAATATGCTGCCGGAACTGATAATTACGAACTCGGTTTCCCAAAAGGTTTGATCGATCCCGGTGAGACAGCAATAGAAGCTGCTAATCGTGAATTACAGGAAGAAATTGGCTTTGGATCGAATAAGCTCACCTTACTGAAAGAACTCAGCCTAGCTCCGGGTTATTTCTCTAGTAAGATGCAAATTTTTCTTGCAGAAGATCTGTATGAGAGTCGCCTTGAAGGTGATGAGCCTGAGCCAATTGATGTGGTGCCTTGGGCGCTCGCCGATTGGGAAGCCTTGCTCGATGATGTCGATTTTTCTGAATCCCGTAGTGTGAGCGCGTTGTTTTTGGCGCAAAAATATTTACAACTTAAATAATCTTTTTCCTTTTAAGCGTTCAGAGTTTGCACGCTTGCAAAACATTCGCTCAGCAGGCGATTGGAGTTGTTATGAAGCCAGAAGAGTTGATCGACGAAGTTATTGCGATTGCGACCGATGCAGGGATAACTATCCGTGACATTTATCTCAAAGGTAATTTTGAGCGAGAAATGAAGTCTGACAATACCCCTGTCACTTCCGCAGATTTAGCGGCGAACAAGATCATTTGTGACCGATTAACCGCCTTAACGCCTGATATTCCAGTGTTATCTGAAGAAGCCGCCGACATTCCGTTAAATGTGCGTGAATCTTGGAAGCGCTATTGGTTGGTGGATCCGCTTGATGGTACGGGGGAGTTTATCGCTGGCAGCGGTGATTTTTCAGTCATTATCGCGCTGGTGGAACACAATCGTCCTGTGATGGGCGTGGTTTATGTGCCTATGACGCAAGTGTGTTATTACGCTATTGCTGGTTTAGGGGCGTACAAACGCACGGATAAACAAGAAGTGCGTATTAGCAGTCGCCAAATTGAGCACCGTGAAAAGGTATCCCTAAGATTGGCCGTAAGTCGCCGTCAGGACCCCCAATCTGTGTTGACCCTATTCAACCATCCCAAACACTGCGAGTTAGTCGTGATGGGGGGCGCAGCGTTAAAGAGTTGTCTTGTCGCCGAAGGTCGTGCTGATTGTTATGTACGAGTCGGACCAACGGGTGAGTGGGACACGGGAGCCGCGCAAATTATCGTCGAGGAAGCGGGTGGACAGCTGATGGATACTGAGCTGCAACCGTTAACCTACAATGAGCGTGAGAGCTTAGAGAACCCTAATTTCATCGTAGTTGGTGCACCCAACTTAGAGTGGGATAAGATTTTAATAGGTGAATGATTTTCAAATGCAGTCTATACGTCCGGTATTAAAGTCAGAGTTATTCGCGGTTTATCAGCTCGAACAGGCCATTTTTGGCGAGCACAGCTATCCCGATTTTTTCTTCCGTCAGGGATTTGATTGTTGGCCAGAGCAATTTTTAGTGGCCGTGGATGCAGATAATCAGCTACAAGGCTATTTGCTCAGTGCCCAGAGTAGCGATCCTAACTGCATGTGGATATTATCTGTCGCAGTGAGTGAAAATGCTCGTGGGAAGGGATTCGGCAAGCGTTTGATGCAACAATGTTTAGCCGAGTTGCCTGTGTCAGTTGAGCGGGTGTGTTTAACCGTTGATCCGAGTAACCCTGCCCATGGCTTATATCAGCATTTAGGTTTCATTGATTCAACTTTTGAGGCCGATTATTTTGGCGATGGCGCAGATAGGGTTGTGATGACTTATCGCAGGCCATAAATCGCGCGCTTATCTTTGAACCAAAGATTATCCTCAAATAAAAATCACCTTTGAATTAAGAGTGATTTTTAAATCAAAATAATGGACGGTGTGCTGGCTGAGCGCGCCGTTTTTTATGCTTTTTTAGGTGATGTCATCCCACGGATCCAGTTTGGCTTGCTGAGGGAATCTAATTCGAGTGCCTATCTTTATCCATCATCTTCAATAATATCCTTCATTATTCACCCTCTTCTGTACGTAAAACAAACTTATTTTGAACGTTGTTTTTTATTTTAACTACTGTTAGTCTCTTGCTATTCAACAGGGGATGAGACCTATGGCCAGACGAAAAGAACACAGCCATGATGAAATTCGCGCGATGGCAATACAAGCAGCAACTGAGTTACTGATAGATCAAGGTGCCATAGGGCTCAGCTTACGCAAAGTGGCCAGCCAAATTGGTTATGTCCCTAGTACCTTGATCAATATTTTCGGCAGCTACAACTATTTATTACTGGCGGTTTCTGAGTCAACGCTTAGGACTTTGCACGACCGATTGACGGGTGTTCGTGCGACCGACAGTTTAGGTAAAATTATTGCAATGGCTTGGGAGTATAGTCAATTCGCTCATGAGCAGCGCCAAGCTTTCAAGCTGGTTTTTGAGCTGCAATTACTCGATTCTGAACCCTTGCCTGAATCGCAAGGGCAATTGATTGCGGGGTTATTTACTCTGATTGAGCGTGAATTGGCGCAACTATTTCCCGAGGTTACGCCGGTGCAGCATCTCAGTATGAGCCGGGTATTATGGGGGGGAATTCATGGGCTGACCTCTCTGTCACTCGATAATAAGCTCTTCGCTGAGTCATTATCACTGCGGGATTTACTCAAGAGTCACGTACAAGCTTATTTACAAGGAATGGGTTACCAGAAGGAACTATCATGCTGCTAACAAAACGTTTTTTACCCTATTTTTCGACTCAGTGCTTAGGCGCATTGAATGACAACATCTATAAAAATGTGTTGCTGTTATTAGTGACCTTTAGCCAAGTGAAAGACCTACCCATAAGCGTCGATATGTTTGTGAACTTGGCGGCTGGGGTGTTCATTTTGCCATTTTTCCTCTTTTCGGCCCATGCGGGTGTGGTCGCCGATAATATGGATAAGGCTAAACTCATTCGCCGATTGAAACTACTCGAAGTCATCATCATGTTTAGCGCCGCGATTGCGATTCTGAGCGAGAGCTACATGATGATGTTATTACTATTATTTTTAACGGGTAGTCAGTCTGCATACTTCGGTCCGGTTAAATATTCCTTGTTACCCCAAGCGTTGAAAGAGGACGAGTTAGTCACAGGCAACGCTTGGGTTGAAATGGGCACTTTTCTCTCTATTCTGGTGGGCACTTTGAGTGCGGGGATCTTGGTTTCTAATGAAAACGGTACGCTTTGGTCGGCGATTACTGTTGCTGTATTAGCCTTTGCAGGATATTTATCGAGCCGAGCGATTCCTGCATTACCTCCGCAGGGCGTCATTGAAAAAATACGTTTCAGGCCGTTATCGGGCACTTGGCGTAGCATCAAAAAAGCCCGTCAAACGCCTTCAATCTGGATGGCTATCCTCGCTATCAGTTGGTTTTGGTTTTTAGGTGCGACCTATCTGACTCAGTTTCCTAACTTTGCTAAGCTGCATTTGCATTCTGGTGCGACTGTGGTGTCATTATTATTAGGCATGTTTTCCATTGGGATTGCCGTTGGCTCCTTCGTTTGTGAACGTTTCTCCTACGGCCATGTGGAACTCGGTTTGCTGCCATTTGGGGTATTGGGATTAACTATCTTTGGTGTCGATTTGCTTTGGGCTATTCCACCTGCGCCAGTGGATGCTGGTTTTGTCTATGGATTAAAGGCCTTTATTGGCGAGTCGCAACATTATCGGGTGATGCTGGATTTCTTTATGATCGGCGTTAGCGGTGGCTTGTTTATCGTCCCCCTGTATGCGTTTATTCAATCTCGTTCGCCTAAGGGCGAATGTGCTCAGGCGATTGCTGCCAATAACATTATGAACTCATTGTTTATGGTGGTTTCGGCACTGTTATCTATGCTGTTGCTGGGCGTTGCAGGTTGGACTATTCCACAGTTATTTCTGCTACTCGCCGTGATGAATGCTGTAGTCGCACTCTATGTTTATTCACAAGTACCAGAATTTACACAACGATTTATCAGTTACTTACTCAGTCATGTTATGTATCGAGTGACAGTGACAGGTCGCGATAAAATTCCGAAGGAAGGGGCTGGCATCATAGCCTGTAACCATGTGAGTTATGTGGATGCATTAATTATTATGGGGGCATCGACACGGCCTATTCGCTTTGTAATGGATAAATCGATTAGTGAGATCCCTCTGTTGAAGTATTTGTTCCGCCACGCTGGAGTGATCCCTATCTGTTCCCCTAGACAGAGTGAAACCACCTATAACCAAGCATTTGAATCGATCCATGCGGCATTAGCCAATGGCGAGTTAGTGTGTATTTTTCCCGAAGGTCGGTTAACGCCAAATGGGGAATTAGGGGAGTTCCGTCCCGGAATCGATAAGATACTCGCTCGCGATCCCGTGCCAGTTATCCCTATGGCACTACACGGATTATGGGGTTCTTACTTTAGCCACAAGGGCGGACATGCGTTAACGAAAATGCCCAAGCGTTTTTGGTCAAGGGTGTCGGTGGATATTGCGGTTCCTATCGTGGACGTTTCCGCTAATCGTGAAAATCTGCGTCAGCAAGTTGCAAACCTACTTGTTAAACGAAATGAAGCCGTGTTGTAATTGGTATGCTTTAACAAATTTACAAAATAATAACTTATATACTCTGGAGTTTGGTCATGGGAAAAGGATGTTATGCCAGTGCACTAGTGTTATTGATTAGTGGATGCGGCGGTTCGAGTGATTCAAGTGGTGGTGATTCGGGTACAGCAACAGCTAGATTGGTTATGGATGTGCAGAGCGTTGCAAGCAAATGCAATGTAAAAGAAAAAATGGCAGGTGCCGATGTTATTATTCACCGACAAGACGGTCATATTCTCGGCACTTATAAGAGTGATGGGCAGGGACATGTCGATGTACCTTGGACAAACGAAGCATCACATTTAACAGTTGCAGCAAAAGAGTTTCGTAATGGTCAGTCAACTTGGAGTATCCGTACGGATTTAGCCGCTAAAGCTGGCGACTATGGCATTTATGCTTTCACAGATGAAAATTTAAATAGCCAATGTGACTGTAGTGATGTGAATTTTGATCTTAGTGAAATTGAAGCGGTATATAGTGACTACCAGCTATATGGTAATAACTCATTTTTGGACTCACAATCTAACAATTCTTCATTACGCCTGTGTAAGCAGGACGATAAGTTTGCACCAGTGAATATGGTGTTGGTTCCTAGCCAGAGTGGTGTTACGGCTTATGCTGCTAGCATAGATATAAATACACTAGATTTATCGCAAGCAGTACCTATATCGAGTAGTGAATTTGAAGGTACTCATCATGAAGGAACTCCGTTAAATGTTGATGTGAATACCAATGATTATTCGCTAAGGAGTTACTCTGAAACTGAATTTGGTCGCCAAAACTGGGTAGAATGGCCGACGAAAGAAGTGCAATTATTTCCCGCGATTTTTGATCGCAATTTAGTTTACGCATCACAGTGGATTGCCCTTGGTGCGAATGAGGCTGGCTACATAAATTATTCGGCAATAACACGTAGGGCTGTTACTGATCCTTCTAAGAGTTTGAGCTTGAATTTACCGTTAAATGAAAACCAAATGCTGGATGAAACGACACGTTTAATCACTACTATTAATAATGGTGGTAGTGCAAGTTATGACTACAGTTTCAACAATGCCCATATGCAAGCGATACAAATCACCATAGGACAAGATGGCTATGCGAATTGGGCTATTTCAGCTTCATTAAAGGGGTCAATTCCGGATTTAGATTTGCCCATACACTTACAAACAGCATTTGATGGAATAACAATCCCTATGATGAGTTTATATGTCTGGGGCTATGAAGGAATGACAGGGTTATATGATTTCCGTGCCGAGCTCAGTAAATCGAGTCGTAGCACGGGTAATATTCGCTCGGCTAAATTCGATAATTATAACTATGAAGCCATTACGATTTTTGCAAATTAATTTTTAGCGTACTAGCCGCACAGTTATTGTGCGGCTTTATTATCACTTTTATAGCTATCCAGCCACTCATGCATGGCTTGGTGCGAACCTTTAAAAAGAACACGTTCAGACTTTTTCTGTAATTGGTATTGATACATAGGATCGTAATACTTGTGTAATAACAGGTTTATCCAGACTAAGTGCAGCGAAGTGTCATTCTGGTTAATTTGCTGATCGAGGGCTTGTTGCATCAAATCTTGCAGTTCTTGATGTTGTTTTCCGCCTAAACGTTTGCGAATACTCACTAAACTCTGTAATAGATATTCACTGAAAGCCGCAAAACCTGCTTCCGGTCCTAGGCGCTCACAGAACCCGCTATACATTTTATGCACATACTCATAGCGTAAGCGTTCGAGCCTCGCATCGTCCGACTCTTCTAGCACTAAAACATTAGCGGCTTGCATGGCATTGTAAAATGTCTGCGGCAGTGCCGAGCGCCCAATCAGGAAGCTTTCATCTTCGAGCAGTAAACACGCCGCGCCACTTGTTTGGTGCTGTAGCAAGGCAATGGCGAGTTGATTTTCAAAGTTAATCTGCGTTGGCTGTGGGTCGATATTCTTTCCAAAACTAGAGCCTCTGTGATTGGCTATTCCTTCAAGATCAACCGCTTCTTTACGCTGCAGTAGAAAATCGGTTTTACCGCAGCCCGTCATCCCGCTCAAACTCAATAACGGTTGCTGAGTCGGTGCCGCTTCAATCACGCCAATCAGATATTGGCGCATGGCCTTATAGCCACCCTGAATATAAGGGACTTCGATACCCGCTTCTTTGAGCCATTGTTGAGTGAGTTGCGAGCGCAGGCCGCCGCGAAAGCAATAAAGGTAAGCATTAGGATTGGCTTTAACATAGCTAGCCCAAGCTTCGATTCTCTGTTGCTTGATGGGACCATTCACCAGTGAATGGCCCAAGGCAATCGCGGCTTGCTGACCAAATTGCTTATAACAAGTACCGACTTTTTCCCTTTCACTATCCAGCATCAAGGGCAAGTTGGTCGAGTTGGGAAACGCACCTCGAGTAAACTCTATGGGCGCTCGCACATCCATTATGGGATGTTGGTTGAGGAAAATTTCTCGATATTGCTCTGCGGCTATAATAGCGCTTGGCATCAGCACAACACCACATTCGCTGCAGTGGTCGGTGTTTCCAGTGACCCAATGCAGATTGGGGCTATGTGGTTCGCATCGAGTAGGGCGATTAATTCCGCTTCAGCTTCTGCCGAGACAGCAACTAACAGACCACCGCTGGTTTGCGGATCGCACAGTATCGCTTTTTGATGCTCGCTGAGTTCAGGGAGATGCTCGCCATAACTGTCGTAATTACGGTGAGTCCCGCCAGGAACACAACCTAAGGCCAAATAATCTAAGGCGCGTGGTAGCAATGGCACTGCATCAAATTTAAGCTTCGCAGTGAGGTTGGCGCCTTGGCACATTTCGAGTAAGTGTCCTGCCAGTCCAAAACCTGTGACATCGGTCAGGGCATTTACACCGCTAATTTTTGCAATGGTCGCGCCTATAGTATTGAGTCGGCACATGGCATTGACCGCAATGAGGCTATCTTCATCGCGGAGTTTTTTCTGTTTTTGTGCTGTGGTTAAAATACCAATGCCGATAGGTTTAGTGAGATATAAACGATCGCCGGCTTTAGCGGTATCATTCTGTTTTAAATCACTTAAGGCAATTTGCCCGGTAACCGCGAGACCAAAAATAGGTTCGGGTGCGTCTATGCTATGACCACCGGCTAGCATGATCCCCGCTTCCATGCAGGCTTGTCTGCCGCCATCGACCACTTGCTGTGCGATTTCTGCGGGTAGTTTATTGATTGGCCAACCTAAAATTGCAATCGCCATAATAGGCGTGCCGCCCATGGCATAAATATCGCTGATCGCATTGGTCGCTGCGATACGACCGAAGGTGAATGGATCGTCAACAATTGGCATAAAAAAATCGGTAGTGCTAATGATGCCTATGTCATCATTGAGTTTGTATACTGCAGCATCGTCGCGGCTCTGATTGCCAACCAGCAGATTTGGATCGGTAAATACAGGTAATTGCGAGGCTAAGATAGTGCTGAGCACTTTAGGGGATATTTTGCAGCCACAACCTGCGCCATGACTATATTCTGTTAGCTTGATTGATTCTGGGAGTGTAACTGGGGAATCTGACATGATCTCAACAGCCTATTTAAGTGATTAAGGCATCATCATAATCAGATACGGCCACCATGCAAGGTGGCCGTATGACTTTCGGGCAGAATTGTGGCTTAGCTATAAGTTGCGGTCAGGCTGCGCCAATGTTTTTGCTGGACTAAGAAACGCGCCTTTAGCTCTTCAACTTGTTGCAATAGTTGCTGATCGACAAGTTGTTTACGCTTGGCCTCAAGCAAGGTTTTCTGTGCTTGATAGTAATCCATTAAGTGCAGCTTTAATAACTCATACTCTGCTTGAATTTTTTCAATAATTTCATCAGCATTAGGCAGGTTATTAACCTTCCGCTTGGTACGTAATAACTGCATTTGTAAGCGTGCGCTCTCGATACGTTCTTGTGGACTCGTACGTAAATCTTTAGCTAAACCTAACCAAGATAATGATTTAATCAACCATTTGGTTGGATCGTAGTGCCACCATTTAATGCCATTACGATAGTCATTTTCGAAAATATGATGAAAATTATGATAACCCTCACCGTAGGTCAACATGGCCAAGAAGCCATTATCGCGGGCGGTATTCTTATCGGTATAAGGCTGACTGCCCCACACGTGGGCTAAAGAGTTGATAAAGAAAGTGCAGTGATGCACCACCACTAAACGCAATAAACCCGCCATCAGTAACATAGACAGCACGTCGCCATTGAGCCAGCCAAGCAGTGCTGGCAGTCCAATGTTCATCAACAAAACGAGTGCGAGGTAATGTTTGTGTTGCCACATGACAATACGGTCATTTTGCAGATCACGCACATTTTGATAATCGTGATAGCGTTGCGACTGATACTCACGCAGCATCCAACCGATATGGCTGTACCAGAATCCCATTTTGGCAGAGTACGGGTCTTTGTCGTTATCATCTACGTGTTTGTGGTGAACTCTGTGATCAGATGCCCAGTGCAATGCACTGTTTTGTAATGCTAAAGCACCACCAAGGGCATATATAAAACGCACTGCCGGATGGGCTTTATAGGCCTTGTGTGACCAGAGTCTGTGATAACCCGCGGTGATCGACAAACCACTGGCAAAGGCTAAAACAATAAAAGCGATCCATTCACTGGCACCATAGCCATGAACAATACCGCGCCATGGAACTAAAATTACCGCACTGAGGAAAGTGATGGCAAACAGACTGACATTAAGCCAGATGATAGGGGGTTTTTTCATTATAGGTTTCCAAAATTCGCTTTTGAGCGTACATCTGTAAGCTAATTTAGCTTAGCTATATTGTTTGGTCAAGGACGATGGGGCTGTGTTTAATGCCTAAAAGCGGTATTATCGCGTTATTACATTCAGTTAGCGGATTTAAGAATGGGTATTCGAGCACAGCAAAAAGAGAAAACTCGCAGAGCTTTAGTCGATGCGGCCTTTAATCAGCTAAGTGCTGAGCGCAGTTTCTCAAGTCTGAGTTTGCGAGAGGTTGCTCGGGAAGCTAATATCGCGCCGACATCTTTTTATCGCCATTTTAAAGATATGAACGAACTTGGTCTTACTATGGTGGATGAGGGCGGGTTAACCCTAAGGCAGATGATGCGTAAAGGCCGTCAGCGAGCTGAAGTGGGTGGCAGTGTGATCCGTATCTCCGTTGATACCTTTATGGAAGTGCTTGATTCTAATCCAAACGTATTCCGTATTTTATTGCATGAACGCTCTGGAACCTCGGCTGCATTCCGTGCGGCAGTTGCCCGCGAAATTGAGCATTTTATTTCTGAATTGGCTCATTATACCGAAGCCAAAGCGGGGCGAACCCCCTTGCTAGCCCGTGCACAGGCTGAAGCTTTAGTGACACTGGTGTTTAATGCCGGCGCTTCCGCATTAGATATGAAACGGGCTGACCGCAAAATTCTTGCCGATCAATTAGTCATGCAATTGCGCATGGTCGCCAAAGGCGCCGAGGCTTTGCAGCATAAGGTTGAACACCGCTAATCTGAGTGAGATGTAGATTTACTAAAATAATGGAGCCTAAGGCTCCATTATTTTTAGCGAATTTACGTTTAAGTGTTATGCAGTCGAGCTCAGTGTATCTGAAGTGATTAACGACGCTCGAGTAGTACACCCGTTTCCATGTGATCTGTGTAAGGGAACTGATCAAACAAGGCAAAGCGGGTCACTCTATGGGTTTCGTTCAGTTGTTGCAGGTTATCTTTTAAGGTTTCAGGGTTGCAGGAAATATACAAAATCCGCTCATAACCTTGGACTAACGCCAGCGTATCAGGATCAATCCCCGCGCGTGGTGGGTCGACAAAAATGGTGTTGCAAACATAGCTGTCAAGATCGATACCTTCTAAACGTCTAAAGCTGCGTTTCTTCGCCATGGCATCGCTAAAGTCTTCGGCTGACATACGAATAATCTGTAGATTATCAATACCATTCACTTCGATATTGTATTGCGCCGCATCGACTGAAGGCTTAGCGAGTTCGGTGGCCAATACGCGATTAAAGTTTTGCGCTAGTGCGATAGAGAAGTTGCCATTACCACAGTAGAGCTCGAGTAAGTCTCCCTTACTGTTTTGAGTCGCATCGATAGCCCACTCCAGCATTTTTACGGAAACTTTGGCATTGGGTTGAGTAAAGCTGTTTTCGATTTGCTTATATAAGAAGGTTTTATCATTTACTTGTAATGACTCAACCACAAAGTCTTTATCTAAATCGATTTTTTGCTTACGGGCACGGCCGATGATGTTGACGTTAAACTGGCTACTTAACTTGGCTTTCAGTGCAGTCGCATCGGCGCGCCATTGGTCATCAAGCTGCCTGTGATATAGCAAAGACACTAAGATCTCGCCGCTTAAAGTCGACAAAAAATCCACTTGGAACAGTTTGTGCCTTAGACTCGGATTCGGTTTCAGCTCGGCGATTAAGGCAGACATCATTTGATTGATGAGCACGCTAGCTGGTAAGTATTGATCGCAACGTACTTTCTCATTCAATACTTTATCGAACATGTAATAGTATAAGTCGTCACCATCATGCCACATGCGGAATTCGGCGCGCATACGGTAGTTAGCTGGCTCTGAGGCAAAAACTTCAACACTCGGTGTTTCAAATTGGGCAAAGGCTTGTTCTAGCTTGATACGCTTGTGTTCTAACTGCGCATCATAAGTCTGAGGGTCCATTGCTGCTAAGTTCATTGTTTGATTCACCGTTGCTGTAAATTGGGGCGCAAATATTATACTAGGTGACACGAATGTCCAGTATCTTGCTTTTGCGGTTTTCGCAAAGCTATGGGAAAATCCGCGCACTTGAATGTGGTTCTATGGTATTTGGCTGGATTCCGTCGGTAAAGCAGCCATCGAATCGTTATTGCGTCCAATCTGTATAGTTTATTTATATATCCGAAACTGGAGATTCGCTTGTCGCGACCTATATTAGTGTTTGATTCTGGGATTGGTGGCCTATCTGTTCTGGCTGAAATCCGTAAGAGTTTACCCCATAGCGACTATTGCTATCTTTTCGACAACGCTAGGTTGCCCTATGGTGAGTTGGAAGAGCAGGTATTAATTTCTGGCTGTGTCGAATTAGTATGCGATCTAGTTGCTCGTACCAATGCAATGATAGTGGTCGTTGCCTGCAATACTGCAAGTACTGTTGTATTACCGGCATTACGTGCACATCTTTCTGTCCCTGTCGTAGGTGTTGTCCCCGCCATTAAACCCGCCGCTCTAATGTCTAAGAGTAAACGTATTGGACTCTTGGCTACACCTGGCACAGTTAAGCGTCATTATACCCATGAACTCATCAGCCAATTTGCTGATGATTGCCATGTCGAACTCTTTGGTTGTTCTGAATTAGTGATGATGGCAGAACAAAAAGTGGCGACTGGAATGTTGGATATGCATAGATTGGCACAGTTACTGGCACCAGTCGTTGCCGCACAATTGGATGTTCTCGTACTAGGTTGCACTCATTTCCCTATGATCAAAGCTGAATTACAACAAGTGCTCGGTGCGGGCGTAAAACTAATGGATTCTGGCGCTGCAATTGCTAAGCGAGTTGTCACTCTTTTAACGCAACAGAATCTTATTGTGGAAGAGCACAGAGTAACAGATGAGAGAGAAGCAGAAAGGGAGTCAGTGATGCAAGCTTTCTATACTAAGGTGGGAATCAGCGAAGGGTTAACAACAACATTAATTGATTGTGGCTTTTCAACTATCGAACGAATCACCACAACCAACTAAATTACAAAATAAAGCAAAACAGTTTAAGCGGTGATGCTACTCGTCTGTCCCTGTACGGTCGGCAGCTTCCGAATCTTGTGTTTTTGCTTCTCTTACTTTTAAGGTTCTTTCTTGGAAACTATAGTCATTCAGTTTAACCATGGCTTTCTGAGCGCCTGATTCTGACATCTCTACAAAACCAAAACCTTTACGACGACCTGTCTTACGATCTCTGACTAAACGCACAGAGTTTACTGGACCAAATTCGCCAAATAATACTTTTACTTCACCCTCATGAACACGATAAGGCAGGTTACCTACATATAAGGTCATAGTAGGGCCAACATATTGTTCTTCTGAAGCATGAGATGATGAAGTCTCTGGAACAAATTTAAAAACAAGACTTGCAATGATAGCGCCAGCGACAAAAGCAATAGCTGATAATGGCGTTGCGAACTGAGATAGTGCTACTGCGCCAATAATGGCGACAATCAAGACAATAAGAAATGACTTTTGCATAAGAATGCTCTCTGATGAATGGGAAATTGATAAATAACTGTTAACAGCAAGTGTATGGTAATGAATTATTTACTTTTACACTAGACCATTGCTGAAATATTGAGCGTGAATTATCAATTATTAGATAAAAAACCTTACGTATCTCCGATAAATAGAGCTTATAAGCTAAAAAATGGACATAACGTTTAAAATATCGACGTGCGATTCAATGATCGATAAAAAGCCCTTGCGGACTTTCTCAATCTCCCTATAATGCGCATCCACTGACAGGGCAGACAGCGAAACGCAAGTTAAGCAAAGAAAGCCATGCAGTTCATCGGTTAGCGAGCTAAACGATGAGTGTTGAGAAAGTTGAAAAAAACTACTTGACGCACTAACGGGAATGCGTAAAATACGCAGCCCTGACCCGCTGAAAACTCAGTGTGTGGTCAACGCTCTTTAACAATTTATCAAGCAAATCTGTGTGGACACTCACAGGTGTTGAGTTAATCGAAACTGCTTAACCTTCGGGTTGGCAGTCAAAAATTTAAATCAATGTTTTCAAGTCATTCTCCATAACAGGAAGCGTGATTGAGTGTTCATAGTAATATGTACATACAGTAATGTATGGATTGAAACGCGATGCTTCTTAGTGAGCAAAGCGAATCAAAACAGTAGAATTCATTGAGCCGCTGAAGTCGCAAGACGGAAGCA
>NZ_JBHFFD010000075.1:0-97792 GCF_043359565.1 Shewanella sp. S23-S33
TTCAGCGGCTCAATGAATTCTGATTTTTTGTTCCCACTTAAAAGCAGAAACAAACTGTACATATTACTATGAACACTCATTGTTACATTGATTTAAATTTTTGACTGCCAACCCGAAGGTTAAGCAGTTTCGATTAACTCAACACCTGTGAGTGTCCACACAGATTTCTTGTTTTATCTTGTTAAAGAGCGTTGACCACATACCGTTGCCGGCGGGTCGGGCTGATGCTTCATCAGCTCAGGGTCGTGCATTTTACGCATTTCCCGTTTAGCGTCAAGGAGTTTTTAACAACTTCTTGCTGTGCTTGAATTAAGTGCTTAAAAGCGACTCAATTCAACCTAACTCGTCAGCTTGCTTTCGCTGTCTGCCGTGTCAGTGGATGCGCATTATAGGGAGATTAAGAAAGTCCGCAACCCCTATTTTTAAGATAATTGTCATTTTCTCACTGTTCGTTGGATATTTGACCTGACCCGCTAGTTTTTAACCTTTATAATGCTAAAAACCACTCAATTAGGGACTTTTCTATGTCAGGGCCACTCAGAACTTACCAAGGTATTCATCCTCAATTAGGCAATAACGTATATGTAGATGAAGCTTCGGTGCTTGTTGGCGATATTGCGTTAGATACTGATGCCAGTATTTGGCCTATGGTGGCGGCGCGTGGTGATGTTAACCATATTCGTATTGGTAAACGCTCGAACGTACAAGACGGTAGCATATTGCATGTAACGCGTAAGTCAGCTGCTCGTCCCGATGGTCATCCACTGATTATTGGTGATGATGTGACTATTGGTCACAAGGCTATGCTTCACGGTTGCAAAGTCGGTAACCGAGTATTAGTGGGCATGGGTGCGATTATTCTCGACGGTGCGATTTTAGAAGATGATGTGATCTTAGGTGCTGGTTCTTTAGTGCCACCGGGCAAGGTATTACAGAGTGGCTATTTATATGTAGGCAGCCCAGTTAAGCAGGCTCGCCCATTAACGACTGCCGAAATTGCCTTTTTGCCAGAATCTGCCGACAACTATGTCAGACTGAAAAACGAATACTTAGTTGAGTTACAAAACATCTAATCACTTATAGCCAATCTCTTATAGTTAGTCGCTTAGTGTCACTATAGCTATATAATAAAGGCGGTAGAGACTCATTGAGTCTCTACCGCCTTTTGCTATTCGCTGATTCAGAAAACTATCTAAGTTCGATAAGTTTAGCCTAAGTGTACTGCCCCAAACTCATCAAACTCTTCGGCTTCAATTAAGTCTTCCGCCATTTCTTCGGCATCAAATCTCACCGCATCAAACAATGCCAGCATAGCGGCGGCTTCATTGGCACTCGGCTGTTCAGAGAAATCATTCAGCTCGGCTAACTTATTCACACTGATATAGCACTTGATGTTCATCCCCTGTGACTGCGCGATAAAGCAGACTCGCTTGTGGGCGTCGTCCCAATATTGCAGTTCGGGGAAAAGAATACTTTGATTCATGCTTCCTACTTAGGCTCGGCCATGAGTTTATCCCGCAAAAGATTTAATACCACTTGAGTGTCGGGCTCGATACCTCGCCATAGGGTAAAACTCTTAGCCGCTTGTCCGACTAACATGCCGAGCCCATCAATAACCTTAGCTGCACCTTGAGATAGCGCCCATTGGTTAAACGCGGTGACCGAGGCGCCATACATCATGTCATAACAAACAGTTTGGGTGGTGATGATATGCGCTGGCAAAGTTGGCAACTCGCCCGCAAGACTGGCCGAGGTTGAATTGATGATGACATCGAACTCGCCCACAAGCTCATTCATTTCTACGGCGGTGACTCTATTTGCGAAAGCACCGTTATCCACCGAAGTAAAGATATCGACCAGAAGCTGTGCCTTAGTGTGAGTGCGATTACTGATGATCATCTGCGCAATTCCCGCATTTAATAACGGCAGAATACAACCGCGCGCCGCACCACCAGCACCAATAAGTAACACGCGCTTATCTTGCAGGCTGCCTAAGTTAGCGATGAGATCGGCCACCAGCCCTAAACCATCGGTGTTATCACCGCGAATAGTGCCATCGGCCAATAAACTTAAGGTGTTTACCGCGCCAGCAAGCTTGGCCTCTGGGCTGAGACTGTCACACAGCGCAAAAGCTTGCTCCTTAAAAGGCACTGTCACATTCGCGCCCTTGCCGCCCGCATTGAAAAACGCCGTCAGTGAGGCTTCAAAACCATCGACCGGAGCAAGAATGGCTTCATAGGTTAATAACTCTTGGGTGGGCGCGGCAAATTGTCCATGAATGAACGGCGATTTACTGTGGCTAATTGGATTGCCAAACACTGCGTATCTGTCTGTCATAGCGATATTAAATTTTAGGTTCAATGGCTTTGCAGTCTACCGCGCTTTTGAGCCTAGGCAAGACGAATTATGTTCAACTAAATTTCACGTTGGGTTTCACGCTATAATGCGCCATCGGCTCAATACTCTCTATTTTAGTGAACGACTATTCCAATGAACTGGCTTAAAAAGATTTTTAGTAAACACACTCCGCCACAGGATGATCGCGATCCGAGTCAATCTAACGCCTATGATTTAATCGGTGGCGAACAGGTGATACGTGCTATCGCAAAGAGTTTTTATCAGAAGATGGCAAGCTCTGAAGAAACGGCAACACTGCTTGCCATTCATAGAGCGCCAATTGCGGAATCAGAGCAGAAGTTGTGCGAATTTTTAAGTGGTTGGCTCGGCGGACCGCAGCTCTACCAGCAGAAATATGGTCATCCCGCATTGCGAGCACGACACATGCATTTCGCCGTCGATGAGGCGATGCGGGATCAATGGCTGTTTTGTATGAAATTTGCGATTGAAGAAAACATTAATAAGCCAGAGCATCGAGCCGCCATCTTTGAGGCGATTTCAACTCTGGCTGATCATATGCGTAATCAATAAAGTGGACATCGCATCCACTTTTTAAGATTACTGGCTAAACCCAGTCGCGGGGTTTGAGGTAGTTATCGTACAAATCTGCCTCTGGGCTTCCCGCCTCTGGCGTATAAGCATATTGCCAACGCACTAATGGCGGCATCGACATTAAGATAGACTCGGTACGTCCACCGGTCTGCAGACCAAACAACGTGCCTCTGTCGTAGACTAAGTTGAACTCAACATAACGACCACGACGATAGAGTTGGAACTGACGCTCACGCTCACCGAATTCAGTCTCTTTACGACGCTCGACAATCGGCGCATAGGCCGTTAAGAAGCCATTACCCACGGCTTGCATAAAGCTAAAGCTTTGCTCGAATCCTGCTTGATTCAAGTCATCGAAAAACAATCCACCCACGCCGCGGGTTTCATTACGATGCGGTAGGAAGAAATACTCATCACACCATTTCTTATACTTGGGATAAACCTCATCCCCGAAAGGCGCACAAATATCCTTAGACGTTTGATGCCACTCGCGCACATCTTCCTCAAATGGATAATAAGGTGTTAAATCAAAACCACCGCCAAACCACCACACGGGATCGGCACCTTCTTTTTGAGCAATGAAGAAGCGCACATTGGCATGAGTCGTTGGGATATAAGGATTATTAGGATGAATCACTAAAGAAACGCCCATAGCTTCAAAACTACGGCCCGCTAACTCAGGGCGATGCGCCGTAGCCGACGCAGGCATAGCAGCGCCAGTCACATGGGAAAAGTTAACCCCAGCTTGCTCGAACACTGCACCTTGGGTTAATACTCGGCTCGTACCACCACCGCCTTCGGCGCGAGTCCATGAATCGGCGGCAAACGTTGCTTCACCATCCAGCACCTGTAAACCAGCACAAATTCGGTTTTGTAGATCGATTAAAAACGCTTTTACCACTGCAACATCAGGCACACTCATCTTGTTATCCTTATTATTGGTTTGCTCATTGTCCATTTCGTAAAATCTTACCGCTTCGCGCATCGATAATGGTCGAGGGCTGACGTTGTTCGCCGAGTTCACCTAATACGAGTGCATCAATTTTACCTGTAAAATCTGCAAGAATTTCATCGGCAGTTAATGCTGGCTCTTCACCCGCAAGGTTAGCGCTGGTCGACACTAAAGGTTTATTGAGCGCGCGGCACAGGGATTGCACTCCAGCATGGGCAGATACTCGCACTGCGATAGAGTCAAATTCACCACAGAGGTATTTTGAAACCTGCGCTTTGATTGGCATTACAAAGGTAAAAGGCCCCGGCCACTTGGAAAATGCAAACTCGAGCTGCTCAGCCGTTAATTGCGATTCATCAACATAAGCTAAAAGCTGCTGAAAATCACTGGCGACTAAGATCAGTCCCTTTTGCCATGGGCGCTGTTTTACCGCCAATAACTTTTGGATAGCGGTGTCATTATCTGGGTCGCAACCTAGGCCATAAACGGCCTCGGTTGGATAAGCGATAACACCACCGTTAAGCACAATATCTTTTATGTCAGATGGGTGCAGCTGCAACATCTTAGGATCACCTTTTGAGTATTGTCGATTTCAACAATCAAATTATTGGATAAATTCGAATACTGACCGCCCCATCAGCGGTCAGCCGAGGATTATACGCAAGCCACTTTCATCGGCCAAATATTAAGATGCAGGTCACACAATAAACTAAAGTGGTCTTTTGTATTTACAGCTTTTTTGCGGGCATTCTAAACGCATCCCAGCCGCACCTTTACGCTCGACTAAGATCCCAAAACCACAACTCGGGCAAGCTTCAGCAACCGGAGGATAATTCACAATAAACTTACACTTAGGGTAAGCACTGCAGGCATAAAAACTCTTTCCGAAGCGACTCGTTCTGTGCTCAAGCTTACCCGCTTTGCATTCAGGGCAAGGAATGTCAGGCTTGTCACTCGCTTGATCCTGTTTTTCAATATGCGTGCAGCTAGGGTATTGAGTGCAACCAATAAAGATCCCAAATCGACCAGATTTTACCGCCAGCTCGTGGCCGCATTCAGGACATACAGAACCTTCAATCACTTGAGTTTCAATGGATTCGTGTTGCACTAAGGGACGAGTGTAATTACAGCTAGGGTAATTATTACAGCCAATAAAACCGCCGTGCTTACTGTGTTTGACCGATAACTCGCTGCCACATTCAGGGCAAAGTTCGTATTCTTTTTCCAGTGCGTGTTCGTGGGCACTAAATAATTGTTCATCAATCTTAGACATAATCATTCACCACCTGTCGTAGCGCATTAGGATATCAAGCGCAGTGCCATCAAGGAATTTATGGCATCAAAAAAGGAGGTCTTAGCCTCCTTTCTCTCATAATTCATCTTTCACAACAATTAAGAATGCAGTCGGCCTTCGGGCTGTTCGAAGATTAAATCTTCCATTTGCTCATAAGCGGACTCATGGCCAGGAGCATTAAACAGCACCATTAAGATAACCCATTTGAGATCTTCTAAAATCAGGGTTGGTTCATCCAACTCCATAACTCTATCGATCACCATTTCACGGGTTTCGACATTCAGCACTTTAACTTGCTCTAAAAACAACAAGAAACCGCGGGATTCTACATCCAGCTTGTCCATTTCGTCCTTTGTATAGATACGAAACGAATGCTGATCGTGATTACAAAGATAAGGTTTATCCCCTTCTTGTAATTCAGCTAAGCGCTCTAACCAAGTTAACGCTTTTAAAATCTCGGATTGATGAAATCCGGCACGAGTGAGTTCCTTGGTTAACTCGTCTTCATCAACTAGTAGTTCAACTTCACTGTGAACATAGTTTTCAAATAGATACATGAGGATATCAAACATGGCTAGCTCCTCTTTACTCTGACGTAACCACCGGGTACTGCTATTACCCAACCTTGCAACTCAAGTTCAAGCATTTGTTCTAACACCAGATCTATCGTTTTTCCACTATGTTCAACGACTGCATCAATTGATGTAGTTTCATAACCTACACTAGCTAACAGAGACGAAAATGGCAAATTACAAATCTCGCCTTGCTGTATATGGTGGCATAACTTCAATTCTTCAAGGTGGAAAGCGGTTAAACTTGCCAACTCTTCCACTATATCGGCAGCGGTTTCCACAAGCTTTGCTCCATCACGTAATAAATCATGACAGCCTTGATGGTAACCACCTAAGATTGAGCCCGGAACGGCAAACACCTCACGCCCTTGTTCCATCGCCAACCTAGCAGTGATTAAAGAGCCGCTTTTGCGACAGGCTTCAACCACAAGAGTACCTAAAGATAGACCGCTAATAATGCGATTTCGTTTCGGGAAATTACCCGCAAAGGGACCGACATCTGGCCAAAACTCGCTAAGTATACAGCCTTGCCGCTGAATATCATGATAAAGCTGTCGATGTTTTCGTGGATAAATGATCTCTATGCCCGTTCCTAGTACGGCAATAGTGCGCCCTTGATGGTCAACACAGGCTTTATGGGCCGCCCCATCAATCCCCATCGCCATGCCACTACAGATACCAAATCCCATTGAGGACATCTCAGCAGCCAGTTGGTAAGCGACCTGCAATCCGCCAGGAGAAGCATTACGACTGCCAACAATCGCAAGATAAGGAAGGGCTAACGCCTCTAAGCAACCTTTAACGAACAGGACGGCGGGCGGATCTGAGAGTTGTTTTAATAATGGGGGATAAAGCGGATCAGAGAAACAAAGCAGATGATGATCGGCGGCTTGCTGTTGCCATTCGAGGGCGACATCCACTTTTTGATAATCAATAACAAGGCTATGGAGCAGATGATCAGATAAAGGTAGCGCTTGTCTCTCATGCTCTAACCTTTGTCTGAGGTCGTCCACTTCCATGTGCGTTAATAATTGTTGGATCCGAGCGGGTCCTAGCCCAGATACAGCACAAACAACTAACCAATCGACCAAATTTTCAGAGATTATAGACCTCTTAAGGCTAAAGATTCTGGGGCGATTAACTTATCGTCGACACGAACAGGCCGCTCGGTGGAGACAATCAAACCTAAGCTCGCCTTATCAAACACTTTAAACACTAACAACTTACCATGATAAACATCCGGCATCTTAACTGCACGATCCGAAGAGACTGACGCCATTAGGTTATCATAGGCAGTACGTTCAATTGCAGGAACCGGTATACCGTCATTATTGATAACAATAACCTCACCATCACGGTAAATAGAAAACACCACCCCAGGCTCGACGCCATCCTGAGTGCCTTTATCTAAGTACACGACATTCAACTTACCCGCTTCACGCAAATTTGATTCTGTCGCTAACACTAAAGCCGGTATCTTTAATTCCGCAGGTTTAGGAGTAAAGTAAGCTGACATCAAGGAATCACTTTCCATCGGCAATACTCTGAAGCCCGCTTTGGTTTCGCGAAAGCTCGTTAGCAACTTAATTTTTGAAACCTTACCAGACTCAATCACTTGACCAGTAGACGACAAAATGGCTTCTTGTCCTAACGCTTCGCCTGACTCTTTATTGAAAAACTCGCGACCGCGTTCGTAAATACCATACTTTTGGTTTATTGGCAGTTCAGCATCAATATAAATCACATCACCCACAATATGGTGACGCGATGGACTTTCACCTGCCAGCACCATAGGTTGCTCAGTAAGCCATTGAGTCTCGACGACCCGATTCTGCACTAAATATTGTTCAATCAAGGCTAAATCAACGGCTGGAATAGCATTACTCTTAGCAATGACACGTCCCTCGGGACTCTTTCTTACATGGGGTTTAGCACTATCGACAGTAGCACCATTACGCACAAGGCGCGGCTGACCATCAATAAATACCAGAGTGAGTTGATCGCCAGGGTAAATAAGGTGGGGGTTAGCAATCTGTGGGTTTACATCCCAAAGACTCGGCCATTTCCATGGGTCATTCAGAAACGCGGCGGAGATATCCCAAAGTGTATCGCCCTTTTTCACTACATATGACTCAGGATGCCCCGCCTTAAGCGTCAGGGTATCTGCGGCAACAAACGTGCAATTGAATGTCATTAACGCGAGTAAAATTAACCGTTTCATGGGTATTTCCATGTTGTTTAACTCTTAGTTTGAGCTTTTACTGTTATTGGTAGGCACTAAAGATTAAAATTAACTCATTAGCATCAGTCAGTATAACTAACTGGCAGAGATTTGACAGACTTGTTAAGAGTTTATGTATGACACTATTAAAAGTATTACAATTCCCTGACGAAAGATTACGAACACAAGCCACACCCATCACAGAGTTTAATGCCGAGCTGCAGACTCACATTGATGATATGTTCGAAACCATGTACCAAGAAAAAGGTATCGGTCTGGCCGCGACCCAAGTTGATTACCATAAACAACTTATTGTCATGGACTTACAGGATGAAGTCGAACGACCCAAAGTGTTTATCAACCCCGAAATTATCGCCAGCAGCGGTGACTTCTGCAATGAAGAAGGTTGCCTGTCGGTTCCGGGGATTTACGCCAAAGTCGATCGCGCCGAATTTGTCACGGTAAAAGCCTTAGACAGGCACGGTAACGAATTTATAGTTGAGGCCGATGAGTTATTTGCCATTTGTATTCAACACGAAATGGATCACCTCAAAGGCAAATTGTTTGTCGATTATTTGTCGCCGCTAAAACGTCAGCGGATCAAACAAAAACTTGAAAAAGCGGCCCGATTGGACGCCAAAGAAGCATAGGATCAGATTTGAAACCACTCAACATCATCTTTGCCGGAACACCGGATTTTGCCGCTCGCCACTTACAAGCACTTTTAAACTCACACCACAATGTGATTGGCGTTTACACTCAGCCCGATAGACCCGCTGGCCGCGGCAAGAAACTGACCGCCAGCCCAGTAAAAGAACTCGCTATCGCCAATAGTATTCCAGTGTTTCAACCCGGCTCATTACGTAAAGAACCCGCGCAACAAGAACTTGCCGCACTCAACGCCGATATTATGGTGGTAGTTGCCTACGGTCTTATCCTGCCAAAAGTCGTATTAGATACACCGCGTTTAGGTTGTATTAACGTTCATGGTTCTATTTTGCCACGCTGGCGTGGTGCCGCACCGATCCAACGCGCGCTTTGGGCCGGCGACAAAGAAACTGGCGTAACCGTTATGCAGATGGATGTGGGTTTAGATACTGGTGACATGCTGCTTAAAACCTATCTGCCAATCGAAGATAACGACACGTCAGCCAGCCTTTACGAGAAACTGGCAGAACAAGGTCCCGTTGCCCTATTGCAAGCCCTCGAGGGTTTAGCAAACGGTACCTTAGCCGCTGAAAAACAAGATGAAGCCTTAGCGAACTACGCAGAAAAACTCAGCAAAGAAGAAGCCAGACTCGATTGGAATAAATCTGCCAAACAACTCTGGCAAGAAGTCCGCGCCTTTAATCCTTGGCCTGTGAGTTACTTTGAGCACCAAGGTAACACTATTAAAGTGTGGCAAACCCAAGTCAGCGAAACCACCAGCACAGCTGCTCCGGGCACTATTATCAGCGCCAGCAAAAAAGGCATCGACGTCGCCACCGCTGATGGTGTGTTAACCCTGCTGAGTATGCAGCTTCCGGGGAAAAAGCCACTCAATGTTGCCGATATTCTCAATGCTCGAGGTGAATGGTTTAGCCCTAATACTCGCCTCGCAAACGAGGCACAATAATCATGAACTTGCGCGCGCTAGCTGCGAAAGCCATCTTCGAAGTATTAGAAAAAGGCGTGTCACTGTCAGTGGCATTGCCTGATCAACAAAAACATCTTGCCAGCGGCAAAGATAAAGCCCTACTTGCCGAGATCTGCTATGGCGTGATGCGCACTCTGCCGCAAATAGAAAAACGCATCAGTGAATGCCTAGAGAAACCACTTAAAGGCAAACAAAGGATTATCCACCAGCTCCTGATCGTAGGTTGCTATCAACTGTACTTCACTCGAATTCCAAGCCACGCCGCAATTTCAGAAACCGCCGAAGCCTGTCGCCAATTAAAATTTGAAGGCATGGTCAAAGTGGTTAATGGTGTACTGCGCAATATTCAGCGCCAGCTATCGCCGCTAAACACAGAATCAGATACCTTAAGCTATAACACACCCGCTTGGTTAATTAAGCGCTTAAAAGAAGCCTATCCCGAGCAGTGGCAAGACATCATTCAACAAAGCCATGAACGCCCGCCCATGTGGCTGCGTAACAATCGCTTATCCCAGAGCCGTGCCGAATACCTCGCAGCCCTAGCCGAAATCGACATTGAAGCGAGCGAAGGCAGCAGTGCCGATGCCATTCTCCTAGCGCATCCAAAGGATGTCGCCACACTGCCACACTTTCATGAAGGTGCTGCATCAGTGCAAGATGGCGCGGCACAATGGGCGGCGACATTACTTGCCCCGCAAGCGAATGAATTAATACTCGATGCCTGCGCGGCACCCGGTGGCAAAAGTTGTCACTTACTCGAACTTGAGCCGAGTATCAAATTAGTCGCTGTTGATTTTGATGCTAAACGCCTTGAACGTGTGCAACAGAACCTTGACCGCTTATCATTAAAAGCGGAGCTTATCCATGGTGATGCGGCCAACATAGACTCATGGTGGCAAGGCGGACAATTTGATCGTATCTTACTGGACGCGCCTTGCTCAGCCACAGGAGTGATCCGCCGCCATCCCGATATTAAATGGTTGCGAAAAAACCATGACATTGAAGAATTGGCTGAACTACAACAGCAAATTCTCGATCATTGCTGGAAGTGGCTAAAACCCGGTGGCACGCTTCTTTATGCCACTTGTTCGATTTTACCGCAGGAAAACCGCGACCAGATCAGTGCGTTTTTAGATAGAACGGTAGATGCTAAGCTAGACACACTTGCCCAGCAAAATTCGCCACAGGATATAGGTTGGCAAATCACGCCAGGACAAGACAATATGGATGGGTTTTATTATGCCCGTTTATTGAAAGCGACTGATTAGGAAGTAAGCAAGGCCATGAAAATTATCATATTAGGTGCGGGTCAAGTTGGGGGAACCTTGGCCGAAAATTTGGTGGGTGAGAACAATGACATCACCATTGTCGATTATGACAAATCCAGATTACGCGCCCTGCAAGATAAATATGACCTTCGCGTCGTAGCGGGCCATGCCGCTCACCCTGATGTGCTCAGAGAAGCGGGCGCAGAAGATGCCGACATGCTTATCGCCGTAACCAATAGTGATGAATGCAATATGGCTGCCTGCCAGATTGCCTATACCCTTTTTGGTACGCCGACTAAAATTGCCCGTATCCGCTCAGAACCGTATTTGGCGATGCGCGATAAACTCTTTATCGACAGTGAAACCAAAAATAGCGATGGTCGTCCCCGTGGCGGCTTCGTGATCGATGAATTAATCGCCCCTGAACAGTTAGTGACCGCTTACATCCAGCGACTCGTAGAATATCCAGGCGCATTGCAAGTGCTTGAATTTGCGGAAGGCCGGTTGAGCCTAGTGGCTGTTCGAGCCTATTATGGCGGCCCACTGGTGGGGAATGCATTAGCAGCACTTCGCGAACACATGCCCAATATTGATACCCGGGTCGCGGCGATTTTCCGCCAAGGCCGCGCTATTATGCCTCGCGGAACGACCATTATCGAAGCCGATGATGAAGTCTTCTTCGTTGCAGACAGTCGCCACATTCGCGCTGTCATGAGCGAAATGCAAAAGCTCGATAACTCCTACCGCAACATTATGATCGCCGGTGGCGGTAACATAGGCCTAGGCTTAGCAAAACGCCTTGAGCGCACCCACTCGGTCAAACTGATTGAGCATAAATTAGAACGTGCAGAAGCCTTATCGGAGCAGCTGGAAAATACCACAGTGTTCTGCGGTGATGCCTCAGATCAAGAATTACTGCTCGAAGAACACATAGACCAAACCGACGTATTTATTGCGGTCACCAATGACGACGAAGCCAATATTATGTCCGCCCTGCTAGCAAAACGTATGGGCGCGAAAAAGGTCATGGTGCTTATTCAACGCGAAGCCTATGTGGATATAGTGCAAGAAGCCAACATCGATATTGCAATCTCACCACAACAAGCGACGATTTCAGCACTATTAACTCATATTCGTCAGGGTGATATCTGTAACGTTTACTCTCTACGTCGTGGGGCGGCCGAGGCAATTGAAGCCATTGCCCACGGAGATGCCAGCACTTCTAAAGTCGTTGGCAAAGCCATTGGTGATATTAAGTTGCCACCAGGGACAACGATTGGCGCCATTGTCCGCAATGATGAAGTGCTGATGGCCCACGACAAAACCGTGATAGAGCAAGGAGATCACGTGATCTTGTTCTTAGTGAATAAAAAGTTTGTCGGCGAAGTCGAGAAGCTTTTCCAACCAAGTGCTTTCTTCTTCTAAGAACCTTAGTAAGCCAACTTATGCTGAACTTTAGACCGCTATTGTTTATTTTAGGGCTTTTTTTGTCCATGCTGACAGCTTTCATGCTGATCCCTCTGCTCCTCGCCGCATACAAAGGTGAGGAAACCGTGGGCTCTTTTATGGTGTCGGCATTAGTCACAGGCATTAGCTCAAGCCTGTGTTTACACAATGGCCAGAGCAAAAGCATTAACCTCAATATCCGCGATATGTTCCTGCTAACCAGCCTAACGTGGTTGATCGTAAGCCTATTCGCGGCCATGCCATTTACCCTTTATCACGGTATTGGTTATACCGACGCCTTCTTTGAAACCATGTCCGGCATCACGACCACAGGTTCTACTGTACTCTCAGGGTTGGATACTATGGATCACAGTATCTTAATCTGGCGCTCTTTATTGCAATGGCTAGGTGGGATTGGTTTTATCGTAATGGCGGTGGCGATTCTGCCCTTCTTAAACGTTGGCGGGATGCGGTTATTCCGCACTGAATCATCCGATTGGAGCGATAAAGCAGTGCCTCGCACCCAAAGCATGGCTAAGTATTTATTCTTTATATATATTTTACTAACGAGTATCTGCTGTGTTGCCTATCATCTGGCGGGAATGACTTGGTTTCAGGCCATCAATCATGCAATGACCACCCTCTCGACTGGTGGCTACTCGACCTCAGATAGCTCAATGGCGGCGTTCTCCAACTCTGCACACTGGGTTGGGATTTTCTTTATGGCAGCAGGTGGCTTGCCACTGCTCATGTTTGTACAAACCATACAGCAAAGGGATCTACGGATTTGGAACGATGCTCAGGTCAAAGGCTTCTTATTTTTCCTCACATTTGTATCTTGTTCTATTGGCTTCTGGCTGTGGCAAACCCGCGACATTGAGCTTCTAGATGCACTGCGTTTATCCAGCTTTAACGTGGTATCGGTAGTCACCACTACAGGTTATGGCTTAACGGACTACGGTGCTTGGGGCGCCTTTGCCAATATCGCCTTCCTGTTTTTAATGTTTGTCGGTAGTTGCTCTGGTTCAACTTCGGGCGGGATTAAGATCTTCCGTTTTCAAATTGCTGGGGCCATTATGCGCGAGCAATTGAAACAGCAATGTCATCCAAACGGTATCTTTAGGGAACGTTACAACAACCGCATCATCAGTGATGATATCGTGCGCTCTCTGATCACTTTCGTACTGCTGTTTGTGATGGTGATTGTAGGCTTGTCAGTGATTTTAGTGCTCACGGGTCTCGATCCTATGACCAGTTTCACGGGCGCGATTACGGCAGTCACTAACGTGGGCCCTGGTTTAGGCCCGATTATTGGACCTGTAGGTAACTTCTCAACGCTACCCGATGTCGCTAAATGGGCGTTGTCACTCGGCATGCTCCTCGGTCGTTTAGAAATCTTAACCGTGGCGGTGTTGTTCCACCCGAGTTTCTGGAAGTACTAATTCAGTAGAGCTTGAATACTAAAAAGGCGCTTAACTTGTTAAGCGCCTTTTTTATTAAGCTGTTGCAGTAACGTCAGCTAATTCCAACAGATGATCAGCATAGACTTTCACATCTGCCCAGTCGGTATAATCGATAACTGACTTAGGATCAGTTGGACCCTTAGTCATCTTCATAATCAACTGAATCGCCAATCTGTCATACCAAGGCCATGAAGGATAATCCACTTTGCCCGCAATAATTTTAAGATCAGCAGGCGTCCATGGCGATAACGCAATGAACTTTTGCAGATATTTATTATTTGCAGGGATACGTTTTTCAGGATTTCTCGCCACAACATTGACGCAGAAAAAACTGTTTGGCAATGCGCCCAGAGCCTGTGCATGCTGCTCAATAAATTGAAAAACGCTCTTATCATAGGTGCCATAGAGCACGCAGGCACCTAAGGCAACGACATCATAATCAGGCCAATTAATACAAGTTGCGGCAGCACTGTTGATATCGATGAGGTCAACCTTAGCGTCACGAAATCTTAATTGCTCGGCAATTGCACTGGCAATCTTGGCCGTATGGCCACCACGGGTAAAATAAAGTACGAGGACGCGTGTCATAGGCAATTCCCGATCCACTGAGTAATACCACCATTGTGGCAAGGTTACGTTAAATAAACCTCTGATAGGATCACAAATCAGTCGTATCTCATATTCTGAGATGCAAAAATTGAGATCTGCATTGCCGAGCAGTATGATTGCGTAAACACATGTGTTCAATTAGAATTATCTAATCAAAAGCGATAAAGTGAGTGACCTTATGCAAAATGATATAGATGTAGATGCAATGGTAACTAATGCGGAAAGTGCGGCTAAATGGCTCAAGGCCATAGCGAACCCTTATCGCCTAATGATTTTATGTCTATTACTAGACAAAGAGTTGAGCGTAACCGAGCTCAACGCCACAGTGCCATTAAGCCAGTCGGCTCTATCCCAGCATTTAGCCGTATTACGCGCAGAAGATCTCGTGGATACCCGTAAGAGCTCGCAAATTGTTTACTATAAACTCAAGAACGAGCAAGTCACCCAAGTGATTTCGATTCTGCATAGCCGCTATTGCGCAGCCTAACACTGTAAAATTAGCCTAAATTTAAGCCCTAACCTCTTGCAAGTGATTAGGGCTTAATGGTTTTTAATGTCGGCTAAAACGGTTACCGAAGGCATCGACTTTTGCCCAATCGGTAAACTCAAAAGTACCTGTAATATCAGTTGGCCCTTTAGTCAACCACATGATAAAACGTATCATGGTCCGGTCGAAGAAACCGTATTTAGGGTAATCAATCTTGCCCGCAAACACTTCTAACAGCTGGGGTTGCCACAGTGAAAGCTTGAGAAACTTTTGCATATAAGGATTGGTTTCAGGCGTATTTTTTAAGGGTTTGCGCGCCACTACGTTAACGGTAAAAAAACCATTAATCTTAGTATCTAGCACTGCATGGTGGCGATTCACATACTGATAAAGCTCTGGTCTATGTTTACCATAGCGAATACTGGCACCAATCAGCACTTTATCAAAATCCACTAAGCTCAACGCTTCCGCCTGCTCTAATGTGGCGAGCGAAACCTGCTCTCCCGCCTGTTCAGCAATCGTCTTCATTTTTTGGCAAATTGCCAATGTTTGGCCATCTATCGTCGAATAGATTATTAACGTCTGCATGATTAATTCTTCCAAAAAGTTGGCGTAAACAAAATCAGTAAGGTAAATACTTCGAGGCGACCAAACAGCATAGCCACGACCAATACCCACTTGGCTCCATCACCAATACTGGCATAATTGCTCGCTACCTCACCTAAACCTGGGCCTAGGTTGTTTAAGCATGCCGCCGTGGCACTAAAAGCCGTAATATCATCTAATCCCATCGCCATGAGTGCAAGCATACAAATCACAAACACCAGCGCATAGGCAGAAAAGAATCCCCAAACAGCATCAACCACGCGGTCGGGTAAGGCTTTAGAGCCAATCCTAATCGAAAACATTGCCTTAGGGTGAACGAGTCGTTTCAATTCACGGGAACCCTGTAACAGCAGTAAAATTACTCGAATGACCTTAATCCCACCCGCAGTTGAGCCACCACAGCCACCGATAAAACTCGAAAACATTAATAGTATGGGTAAAAATAATGGCCACAGATGGAAGCTATCAGTGCCAAATCCAGCCGTAGTGGCAACTGAAACTGCCTGAAATAAAGCATGATCTAAGGTTTCTTCTGGCGAATCATAAATACCAGAACGATAAAGCGTGAAGAAACAAATCGCGGTGAGAATAAGTTGAATCGCCACCAGCATCTTAAATTCAGCATCTTTAAAATAGACTCTAACGTTAATCCCACGTCGTGAAAATGCCGCAAAATGCACGCTAAAGTTAACCGCAGAAACAATTAAAAAGAACACACAAATAAGATTAATAGTAGGACTATCGAAATAGCCCATGCTGGCATCGTGGGTCGAAAAACCTCCGATGGCTATGGTCGAAAATGAATGACAAATGGCGTCAAAAATACTCATGCCCGCCCACCAATAAGCCGTCGCACAGGAAATCGTTAGCAGTAAATAGATATACCATAGTGCTTTAGCAGTTTCGGCTATCCGCGGGGTCATCTTACTGTCTTTCACTGGCCCCGGAATTTCTGCGCGATAAAGCTGCATTCCTCCCACACCGAGCACAGGTAAAATAGCCACTGCGAGCACAATAATCCCCATGCCGCCAAGCCATTGCAGCATATGGCGGTAAAACAAAATGGCCTTAGGTAGGAAATCGAGCCCGACAATGACAGTGGCTCCGGTGGTGGTTAACGCAGAAAAAGATTCAAAGAAGCTGTCTGTCCAGCTTAAGTCTGGCTGACTCGAAAAGATAAACGGCAAGGCACCAATAGAACCCAGTACAGTCCAGAACAGCACGACAATCAGGAAGCCCTCTCGCGTACGCAATTCTTCTTTGCAGTGGCGGTTCGGATACCAGAGCCAAAAACCAATAAATAGGCTAACAAAAAATGCCTGCATAAACGCCGTGCCGCCGCCATCGTTATACCAAACAGCGATCAGTGCTGGTGGCAGCATAGTGATTGAAAATAAACCAATCAGCAGGCCTATGATTCTAATTATGGTTTTATATTGCATTACGCGAGTTCAATTATTCCATTGGCTGTAAAGGTATTTTCAGCATTTGGGCTATTTTGGCATAATTTACGCAGGCATCACAGCTCAAACTCGGGCCTCAAACTTCCTTGACTCAGTGTCGCCAGCGACTCACAAAGCCATGCCTGTTGCTCTCGCCCTATCTCAAACACAATATCGACCGCTGCGGCAAATTGCTTATCGATGATCACGGCATCCACTTGCTGTAATAGATGCTCGACATCGCGCAGCTGCGCATAATCACAATGCAACTTGGCAGGATACCGTAACTGTTTGAGTCGCGTCGGTAATTGAATCAAGCCTTGCCTTAAGCCCGACGTATAAGCCCGAACGAGTCCACCTACGCCTAGCTTAGTACCGCCATAGTAACGCACGACAACAGCGCCAACTTCGCCAATATGTGCCCCTTGCAACACAGCTAACATAGGGCGACCAGCACTGCCAGCGGGCTCACCGTCATCACTCGAACCAATCAAGACGCTATCATCCGGTGCGCCCGCAACAAAAGCTGAGCAATAGTGACTTGCGCCGGGATAGTCACGCTTTATGTCAGTAAGTACTAACTTTAATTTATCGACGCTATCGCAATGAAAGAGAAAAGAGATAAAGCGACTATGCTTTATCTCTTCTTCAATGACGATTTCATCACAGGGAACGTTATAACTTTCGAGCACGAATTCGCCCTAATCTATTTTCAAACATCAATCGGCTAAGCCGAGCTCACGGGTCATATTCTCGTTTCTGTCTTGATGCACTATGACGTTATCTTCGATACGAATACCGCCAAAAGGCCTTAATTCATCAACCGTTTGCCAGTTGATCTGCAGGCCACGACTATCTTGTTTAAGCTCATTGAGCAAAGTATCTATGATGTATAACCCAGGTTCCATAGTCAGCACTTGGTTTGGCGCTAAAATGCGGGTGCAACGTAGGAATGGATGGGGCTCGGGGGCCGCGATATGTGTACCGCGCTCATCGTGGGAGAAGCCACCCACATCATGCACTTGTAAACCTAACATGTGGCCTAAACCATGGGGGAAGAAAGCACTGGTTATGCCTTGATCAACCAAACCTTGGGCATCCCCCATGGCTAAATCAAAATCCAATAGCATTTGCGCGACTTTAGCGTGAGTCGCTAAGTGTAAATCAGGATAACGCACGCCGGGGCGCATCATGTCGATAAGCTCAAGCTGTGCCTTATTCATCGCAGCGATCAACTCATCGAAACGATTCTTCTCGAATGCATAGGTTCTAGTGATATCAGACGCATAACCAAAGTAGCTCGCGCCCGCATCGATAAGAAAAGACAAACGTTTCGCAGGGCTTTGATGCTCGAGCGCGGTGTAATGCAAAATCGCCGCATTTTGATTAAGAGCGATAATATTGCCGTAGGGCACTTCATTTTCGCTCTGGCCCACGGCAGATAAATAATGCTGTTGGATCTCGAACTCACTCGCACCGTTATAAAACGCATTTTTAGCCGCCAAATGTCCCTGCACCGCAATTTGGTTGGCGCGGCGCATACATTCCAGCTCATATTCAGTTTTAGTGGTTCTATGGTAATGCAAATAGCTCATCACAGCATCGGGATTGCGACTGGTAAAACCCAGCACTTCGGCTACATCTAAATGCTCACCCAAATAAGCCCAATTAACTGTGTCTTTAGGTAACAGCTCAGCGACCTTATCGGCCTTAGTTAACAGCTTAATATCAAAATGCTCGGTCCAGAATATATCCGGCACATCGGATACTTTGTGCCAAAAATCCACAGGACGATAAAAAATCAGCTGCGGCTTATCGCGACCATTGACGACTAACCAGCAATTCGGATTATCCAACACTGGCAACCATGCCTTGAAGTGCGGGTTTGCTTTAAAGGGATAATTGATATCATCCAAAAACATCCGATGCGGCTGACCCGAATGGATCACTAAACCAGACAAGGCTTCTCGAGACAAAATCTCTGCGACTCGGCGGTTTAACTCGGCAATATGGGCACGATAGTGATGAGCCAACTGATCCATTTGTCATCTCCTGCAATGAATAAAAGTTAATATTATGAGCCAAATTTGCCCACATAATCTTAATCTGATCATGAACAACAGATTCAATCAAAACGTTAAACTGTCACTCAATCTAAAATACATGGCTGCTAAACAAAGAACATTAAAGCGATAACATCATGATTATTTTTAATAATTCTATTCAACCCTAGCATGGCTACAGCGTTTAAACGTCTAAGGAAAACAGCCACAAAGACCTATTTATCCGCAAAGTGATTTAACGCATTCTAGGTGTTCTACACTCTGTGCAGTGTATCACAAAGGTGAAAAATCACTCTAGCCGACAAGAAATTAAACAGTCGTTTAAATTGGGTGTTGTAATTTATCGAATTTCGAAGCACACTGGCACACAACTGGTCAAATGATGGCCGAAGCTGCTGTGAGATAGAGAGTCGTACTAGCACCAACACATAATGGTGGGTATCACTTTTAAGCCAAAAGGAAGCAAGCAATGATCTACCAAAGTCCTACAATTCAAGTTGAGTTACTCGAGGATAATATTGCCAAGCTGTGCTTTAACGCACCCGGTTCGGTGAACAAATTCGACAGAGAAACCCTCGCTTCGCTCGATGCCGCATTAGACAGCATCAAGCAAAATTCCAATATCAAAGCGTTAGTGCTGACCTCAAGTAAAGATACCTTTATTGTGGGTGCCGACATTACCGAATTTTTAGGCCTATTTGCACAAGATGATGCCGTACTGCTCTCTTGGGTTGAACAAGCCAACGCTGTCTTCAACAAACTCGAAGACTTACCTTTCCCAACCGCATCTGCAATCAAAGGCTTTGCCTTAGGTGGCGGCTGTGAAACCATTCTGGCAACGGATTTTCGTATCGCAGATACCACAGCCAAAATCGGTTTACCTGAAACTAAACTCGGCATCATCCCAGGCTTTGGCGGCACAGTTCGTCTGCCACGTGTGATTGGTGCAGATAACGCACTTGAATGGATCACCACAGGTAACGACCAACGCGCTGAAGATGCACTGAAAGTCGGTGCTGTGGATGCTGTGGTTGCGCCAGAAGCATTAGAAGCGGCTGCGATTCAAATGCTCAAAGATGCTGTTGCTGAAAAGTTGGATTGGCAAGCGCGTCGTAACCGCAAGCTGTCTGCACTAACACTGCCAAAACTCGAAGCTATGATGTCATTCACCACAGCTAAAGGCATGGTGTTTGCTGTTGCGGGTAAACACTACCCTGCACCAATGGCCGCAGTAAGCGTGATTGAGCAAGCATCGACTAAAGGCCGCACCGAAGCACTCCAAATCGAGCATCAAGCCTTTATCAAACTGGCTAAAACTGACGTAGCTAAAGCGCTTATCGGTATCTTCCTTAATGATCAATTCGTTAAAGGCAAAGCGAAAAAAGCGGGTAAGTTAGCCAAAGAAGTGAAAAACGCTGCCGTATTAGGTGCTGGCATTATGGGCGGCGGTATCGCCTACCAAAGCGCCAGCAAAGGCACACCGATTGTCATGAAAGACATTGCCCAGCCAGCATTAGATTTAGGCCTCAATGAAGCCGCCAAACTGCTGTCTGCCCAAGTTGCTCGTGGCCGTTCAACGCCAGAAAAAATGGCCAAAGTGCTGAACAACATCACGCCTTCATTAGATTATGCTGCGCTCAAACACAGTGATGTCGTCGTTGAAGCCGTTGTTGAACATCCAAAAATTAAAGCACAGGTTTTAGCCGAAGTTGAAGGTTATGTGAGTGAAGATGCGATTATCGCGTCAAACACCTCAACGATTTCAATCAACTTGCTCGCTAAGAGCATGAAGAAACCTGAGCGTTTCTGCGGTATGCATTTCTTCAACCCAGTGCACAAAATGCCGTTGGTAGAAGTTATCCGTGGTGAGCACAGTTCTGAAGAAACCATCGCCTCTGTTGTGGCTTACGCCAGCAAAATGGGCAAAACCCCAATCGTGGTAAACGATTGCCCGGGTTTCTTCGTTAACCGCGTACTCTTCCCTTACTTTGCAGGCTTTAACGGCTTACTTGCCGAAGGTGGCGACTTTGCTGCAATCGACAAGGTAATGGAAAAACAATTCGGTTGGCCAATGGGCCCTGCTTACCTGCTCGACGTAGTGGGTTTAGACACAGGTCATCACGCCCAAGCCGTTATGGCTGAAGGTTTCCCTGATCGAATGGGTAAATCAGGCACTGATGCGATTGATGTGATGTTTGAGAACAAGCGCCTTGGCCAGAAAAATGGCAAAGGTTTCTATGTCTATTCAGTCGATAGCCGTGGCAAACCGAAGAAAGATGTCGATCCAACGAGCTACGGCCTATTGAAAGATGCCTTTGGCGAGTTAAAAGCCTTCGAAGCCGATGACATTATTGCCCGTACTATGATCCCTATGATCATCGAAACCGTGCGCTGTTTAGAAGAAGGTATTGTCGCATCGCCTGCCGAAGCGGATATGGGCCTAGTTTATGGCTTAGGTTTCCCGCCATTCAGAGGCGGCGTGTTCCGTTACTTGGATACCATGGGTGTCGCAAATTTTGTGGCCTTAGCAGACAAATATGCTCACTTGGGTGGTCTGTATCAAGTCACAGATGCGATGCGCACATTAGCAGCCAATAACGGTAGCTACTACCAAGTCTAATTAGCGGGAAAGGAATTTAATCATGAAACAAGCTGTTATCGTAGACTGCATCCGTACTCCGATGGGCCGCTCAAAGGCTGGCGTATTTCGTAATGTGCGTGCAGAAACTCTGTCTGCCGAATTGATGAAAGGTCTGTTGCTGCGTAATCCGCAACTCGACCCAAACTTGATTGAAGACGTGATTTGGGGTTGTGTGCAACAAACCCTAGAGCAAGGCTTCAACATCGCCCGTAATGCTTCACTATTAGCCGGCATTCCAAAGACCGCTGGCGCTGTGACGGTTAACCGCCTATGTGGTTCGTCAATGGATGCTATCCATCAAGCGGCGCGTGCGATTATGACTGGCATGGGCGACACCTTTATTATTGGTGGCGTAGAACACATGGGCCATGTGCCTATGAGCCATGGTGTCGACTTCCACCCAGGTCTTGCTAATAACGTGGCAAAAGCCTCTGGCATGATGGGGTTAACTGCTGAAATGCTGGGTAAACTGCACGGTATTACCCGTGAACAGCAAGATGCTTTTGCAGTACGTTCTCATCAACGTGCTTATGCTGCGACGATTGAAGGCCGTTTTGCCAAGGAAATCTATGGCATTGAAGGTCACGATGCTAACGGTGCCTTAATTAAAGTACTGCAAGACGAAGTGATCCGCCCAGAAACCACAATGGAATCTCTGGCTGCACTGCGTCCCATATTTGATCCAGTCAACGGTACTGTAACTGCTGGTACTTCTTCAGCACTGTCTGATGGCGCTTCAGCCATGTTGATCATGGAAGAATCTAAAGCGCGCGCACTTGGCTTACCAATTCGTGCACGCATTCGCTCTATGGCGGTTGCAGGTTGTGACGCGGCTATCATGGGTTACGGCCCAGTGCCAGCCACACAAAAAGCACTGGCTCGTGCTGGTATCACAGTTGCCGATTTAGATGTGATTGAACTTAACGAAGCGTTTGCAGCTCAGTCTTTACCTTGTGTGAAAGATTTAGGTTTAGCAGATGTGGTTGATGACAAAATCAACCTCAACGGCGGCGCAATTGCACTAGGTCACCCACTGGGTTGTTCAGGCGCTCGTATCTCTACGACGCTGATCAACTTGATGGAAGACAAAGACGCGACCTTAGGGTTAGCGACCATGTGTATTGGTTTAGGCCAAGGTATCGCAACCGTGTTCGAACGCGTTTAATTCGTTAATCGAATAATTATCAAAGCCGGAACTTGTTCCGGTTTTTTTATGCCAAATCTTCTGCCATCGTAAATATTAATATTTCTCATTTCTTCTGCTGTTCATTTGAAAATCAGTCCGTTATCGACTTAACTACAAGGGCATTACTGGCTATTGTGGACGACAACAGGCAAGCAATCATCAGCCAAATCTAGGCAGTGTAGTGCAAGGATGCAATTCGTTGTTTTACCAGAGGAATGCCTGATGCTACAAACGGAACAGACCCTTTTCGAACAAATGCGGATCACTGAGTTGGAGATCGAGTCTCGTAAGGCGCTCTTCTCTTTTACTGGGGGCGATGTAAAGGCCCTACAATCCTTTAAGCCTATCATCGAAGAAAACATCGATAAAATTGTCGATGACTTTTACGGCTTACAAACCAGTGTGTCAGAAATTGCGCTCTTGATTGGAGACTCAGACACCCTTGCCCGCCTGCGTACCGCACAGAGAAGATATGTACTTGATTTATTTAATGGTGTTTATGATCTTGAGTACGTAAACAATCGCCTACGGATTGGTTTAGTCCATAAACGCATTGGTGTTGAGCCCAAACTTTACCTGTCTGCGGTACACACACTGAAGGAATTGATCTATGCAGTGATCAACGGCTCAGTACAAGATGTACGTCAAGCCGAACGTATTCGAGCCGCAATTGATAAACTCGTGCTGTTTGATGTCACACTAGTATTCGATACTTATATTCGCAGTTTAGTCTCCGAGATTGAGAACGCTAAAGATAAGGCCGAGAAATATGCCCAAAGCATGGAAAGCAAAGTCAAAGAGCGCACCCAGCAGTTAGAAGAACTCTCGCAGACCGATCCCTTAACAGGTTTACTCAATGTAAGGCACTTGCAAGAAACAGCAACTCGCATACTCAGAGCTGCCCAAAGACGCGCCGAGCCCGTATGTGTCATCTACTTAGATGTAGATGATTTTAAATTATTTAATGACACTCAAGGCCATAGATCAGGTGATGAAGTACTTTGTGCTGTCGCAAAAGCGATTAAAGAAACCACTCGTGCTGAAGATCATTGTTTTCGATATGGTGGAGATGAGTTCTGTATCATCATGCCTAACTGTCGTGAGGAACAAGCTCGAGAGAATTTCATCACTCGGTTTAATCAAAAAATAAAACTCAGTCTAAACAATATTTCCTTAAGCTTTGGCATTACAGATACTGGCCCCTATGAATATGAAGAAGCCAATAGCTTAATTCATAAAGCCGATCAAAAAATGTATAGCTACAAACGGGCGTCCAAATTGCAGCAACAAACTATGGCGGCAGCAAATGATTTAGCACCAGAGAATAGCACAGCTGTCATCCATCCAATCTCTCAATCTCAAAGCGCTGCTGATAAAGCCGTTGAGTAATGTTAATTATCATAAGCCATAAGTTTGTTCCACGTGGAACATTTTATCTCTAGCTTTGGTAACGACAAAAAGCACACCAATCAAACCACATCACAAATTGAGACCACCAACTTGGTTTATCATGGGGGCTGGAGTAACATTAGCTAATTCTGCTTAACCGTTCAGTAGAGGTAATATGAACGACGCTTTCTCAACCGCACAGCATAGGCTCGATGCACTAGGCTTACGTTGCCCAGAACCTGTAATGATGGTGCGTAAAACGGTAAGACAAATGGCTGTAGGCGAGACACTGCTGATCATTGCCGATGACCCTGCAACGACACGCGATATTCCAAGCTTCTGTGAGTTTATGGATCACACCCTTATCGCCAGCGAAACGGCTCAGACGCCATACCAATATTTGATCAAAAAAGGACTTTAAGTCGTATCGTTTTAGCGACTTAATCATTAAAAAAGGATGTGAGGAACTATGCCAAAACTGCTGGCAATTGCATATAAAACTGTAAAGCGCGGCCCAATGAATGAGGTTCTCTGTGCCAATGTCACCCAGTTAAATGGTGTAGAGAAAGATGTATTTGGTCGTCCTGGCAAACGCCAAGTCACTGTGCTTTCCAAACTACAATGGCAACAAGCCTGTCGTGCTATCGAGGCAGAATTGCCTTGGACGACTCGCAGAGCAAATCTGCTCGTTGATGGTCTGGTATTTAGCAGTGCAGATGTTGGTAAACATTTACAAATTGGTGAGTTACTACTTGAAATTACAGGTGAGACCGATCCCTGTAAAAAAATGGAAATTGCACATGTTGGTTTAGAAGCCGCACTCACCCCAGATTGGCGAGGAGGTGTAACATGCAGGGTATTAAATGATGCCATGATCCACCTAGGTGATGAGATAGCAATTTTCTTTCCTCGCTAATCCAATCACCTATCTCAGCTAGTTATCCATATTCCTCTATAAATAGAACCAAATAACTTGGTTCTATTTCTGTTGTCCCAATCCTAATATAAAAATCAGCTTTCTAACTCGAACATCAATTGAAACAGTATTTACGTTTTCCTTCCTATCTATTTATGCGATAACTACACCAAGTATTAACAAAACTTTATCTTGTGATTAATACCGCTCATGTAGCCCATAAGAACGATAACAGGAAGTGACATGTTGAACTCTAAACTTACCCCGCTTTATATTGCCCTCACTCTTGGGATGAATACCCTCGCAGTTAACGCCACAGAAACGAAAGAATCGACTTGGAATGTTAACGCTCCAGCGAATGCTCCCTTAGTGCAAGTCAAAGTTGATGTTAATGAAGGCACTTGGATGAACTTAAGTGTCAGTCCAGATGGTAAGCATATCGTCTTCGACTTACTCGGTGACATCTACCAAATTCCAGTAACAGGCGGTGAAGCTAAGCCATTAGTCCAAGGCATAGCTTGGCAGATGCAGCCCGTCTATAGCCCTGATGGCAAGCACATTGCTTTTACGTCCGATGGCGATGGTGGTGATAACATTTGGATTATGGATGCCGATGGTAAAAACCCAAGAACCGTCACCCAAGAAACCTTCAGGCTGCTAAACAGTCCAGCGTGGAGCCCAGACTCCCAGTATCTGGTTGCCCGTAAGCACTTTACCGCCAGTCGTAGTTTGGGTGCGGGCGAAGTGTGGCTATACCACGTTGCGGGTGGTGAAGGCGTTAAATTGACCGAACGTCCTAATGATGAGAAAGATTTAGGTGAACCCGCGTATTCACCCGATGGTCGCTATATCTACTTTAGTCAGGATGACACGCCGGGTAAAACATTCCATTACTCAAAGGATTCGGTCAACGGTATCTACAAAATAAAACGCTACGATACTCAAACTGGTGAGATTGAAGTATTAATCGAAGGCACGGGTGGTGCAATTCGGCCAACGCCGAGCCCAGACGGCACTAAGCTCGCCTATATTAAGCGCGATGATTTTCAGTCATCACTCTACCTACTCGACCTTAAGTCGGGAGAGACGACTAAACTGTTTGGCGAACTTGACCGTGATATGCAAGAGACTTGGGCCATTCATGGCGTCTATCCAACAATGGCATGGACACAAGATAACAAGGATATTTTCTTCTGGGCTAAGGGAAAAATTAATCGTCTGAATGTTGCCAATAAAACACTCACAGATATCCCCTTTAGTGTAAAAACTGAGTTAGCCATACAACCCTCGGTGCGCTTTAAGCAAGATATCGATAAAGACGTTTTCGATGTAAAAATGCTACGTATGGCGCAAGTCTCACCGGATGGTAGCAAAGTCGCCTTCGAAGCACTGGGGAAAATTTGGTTAAAATCCTTACCCGATGGCAGAATGTCGCGCTTAACTGATCTAGACAAAAATATTGCAGAACTTTATCCCCAATGGTCGCGCGATGGTAAAAATATTGTTTTCACCACTTGGAATGACCAAGACCAAGGCACAGTGCAAATGATTAGCGCCAAAGGTGGCAAACCTAAGCAGCTAACATCTGAGCCAGGAAAGTATGTCGAACCCACCTTTTCACCCAATGGTGAACTCGTAGTGTATCGTAAAACTCAAGACGGTAACCTCACACCAAGAACTTGGTCGCAGGAACCTGGGCTATATAAAGTCGATATAAAAGGTAAACAAAATAGCAAGATCAGTGCCGATGGCTATCAAGCTCAATTCGGTGCCAATGCCGATCGCGTCTTTTTTATGAATAGCAGCGAAGATGAAACGCCACAATTATCATCGATCAATTTAGACGGCTTCGATAAACGGGTTCATTACAGCAGCAAACATGCAACTGAATTTAGGGTTTCACCCGATGGTGAGCAACTCGCCTTTGCTGAACGCTTTAAAGTTTGGGTAACACCTTTTGCAAAACACGGCGAGACAGTTGAGATTGGCCCCAATGCCAGCAATCTACCTGTAAGCCAATTGAGTGCACGTGCGGGCGAAAGTATCAGTTGGAACAGTAAAAGCGACCAACTATATTGGACTCTTGGCCCCGAGCTGTACCAAGCCAAGGTTGACACTCAATATCGCGACAAAGATGGAAAGGCACAACCAAGCATTATCGATTTAGGCTTTACCGAAAAGGCCGACGTTCCACGTGGAACAATCGCCTTCGTCGGCGGTAAAGTGATTACGATGGAAAATGACCAGGTGATTGATAATGGTGTGGTCATAGTCAAAGACAATCATATTGTCGCCGTAGGCAATGCCAATATTACGATTCCCAAGGATGCGCAGATCATCGACATCAAAGGCAAATCCATTATGCCAGGACTATTCGATGCCCATGCCCATGGACCGCAAGCGGATGATGAAATCGTGCCACAACAGAACTGGGCGCTGTATTCAGGCTTATCCTTGGGTGTCACCACGATTCACGATCCCTCGAATGACACCACAGAAATCTTTGCCGCATCTGAGCAACAAAAAGCAGGCAATATTGTTGGCCCACGAATATTCTCCACCGGCACCATACTCTATGGCGCAAATGCGCCTGGCTACACATCGCACATAGACTCACTGGATGATGCCAAATTCCATCTTGAACGCCTGAAAAAAGTCGGAGCCTTTAGCGTAAAAAGCTATAACCAACCGCGCCGCAATCAGAGACAGCAAGTCATAGCTGCAGCACGTGAACTTGAAATGATGGTTGTCCCTGAAGGTGGCAGCTTGCTGCAACATAATTTAAGCATGGTCGCCGATGGACATACTACGATTGAGCACTCACTCCCCGTTGGTTCAATCTATAACGATATCAAACAGTTTTGGAGTCAGACTCAAGTTGGTTACACGCCAACCTTAGTGGTCGCCTATGGTGGTATTTCTGGTGAAAACTACTGGTATGATAAAACCGATGTGTGGGCCCATCCACGCCTATCCATGTATGTGCCAGCCGATATTTTGCAAGCAAGATCAATGCGACGCCCCCATGCTCCAGAGAGCCACTACAATCATTTCAATGTTGCTAAGGTTGCTAACGAGCTCAATAAGTTAGGGGTTCACCCAAATATTGGCGCCCACGGTCAGCGTGAAGGTTTAGCGGCACATTGGGAAATGTGGATGTTTGCCCAAGGCGGCATGAGCAATATGGAAGTGTTGAAAACGGCCACCATTAATCCAGCGACGACCTTTGGCATGGAGCAGCAACTCGGTTCTATCAAAGAAGGTAAGCTCGCAGACTTGATCGTTATTGATGGTGATCCATTAGCCGACATTCGAGTCACCGACAGAGTCACTCATACTATGGTCAATGGTAAGTTATTTGATGCAGAGACTATGAATGAACTTAATGGGGATAAAGCACAGCGTAAGCCGTTTTTCTTTGAGAAAATCTAAGTTCGACCTCAAGGAAAAATGAAATTGTCGCTTTTCTATAAGGCCATTTAGACTTTATAAGAGGGATGACTAACTCCTGCGAATAACAAAAAGCATGTTCCACGTGGAACATGCTTTTTTATCTCTAGGCTTCTAATACCACAAGCCCCAACCCTACTTCAATATCGGGCAAGCTCTGCGATTAATGTTACTCGTGGTTATGCAGTCCGGCACAAGAATCGACACAGGCCTGATAGGAAATACACTCGACAAGATGATCGTTCACCATACCCACCGCCTGCATAAAGGCATAACAAATGGTTGGGCCGACAAAATTAAATCCAAGCTTCTTTAACGCTTTTGACATGGCTTCAGATTCTGGTGTTTGTGCAGGAACCTGCGAAATTGCCGTAATCTGATTAACTATGGGTTTTCCGCCCACAAAGCTCCATAAAAATGCAGAGAAATCCTTCCCGTCGGCAGTATAGGCTAAATAACCTTTAGCATTCTTGATGATAGAGTTCACCTTCAAGCGATTGCGCACTATACCGGGATTCAACATGAGCTCCTCTACTTTCGCCTCATCGAAAGTAGCAATAATCTCAGGTTCAAAATTAGCAAAGGCCTGTTCATAGTTTTGTTGCTTCTTCAGGATAGTTATCCAAGATAATCCGGCCTGTTGACCATCTAAACACAACTTAGCAAACAGCTCCTTTGGATCATAAACAGGTCGCCCCCACACTTTGTCGTGATACTCACGATACAAGGGATCATCACTTACCCAGCCACAGCGGATCTCTTCCATGGTATATAACCTTATTGTTTTAATTAAGAAGGTAAAAAATAACCTACATAAGCAGATATCTACAAGGTATAATCGAACCCATTTTCTATTCAGGCTGACGGCAGTAGACAAGTAGACATGACGACAAAACACGACGTAAAAACATTTCAGGGTTTCATTCTCACCCTGCAGGAATATTGGGCACAGCAAGGCTGTGCAATTGTTCAACCTCTAGATATGGAAGTCGGCGCTGGTACATTCCACCCACAAACTTTCCTACGTTCTTTAGGGCCTGAACCTATGAGCAGTGCCTATGTGCAGCCATCGCGCCGCCCTACGGATGGTCGTTACGGTGAAAATCCTAACCGCCTGCAGCACTACTACCAATTCCAAGTCGTGTTGAAGCCTTCACCTGACAATATTCAAGAGCTGTATTTAGGCTCACTACAAGCACTGGGTATTGATACTCAAATCCACGATATCCGCTTTGTAGAAGATAACTGGGAATCACCAACACTAGGTGCTTGGGGCTTAGGCTGGGAAGTCTGGCTTAATGGCATGGAAGTGACTCAGTTTACTTACTTCCAACAGGTCGGCGGCATCGAATGCAGCCCAGTCACAGGTGAAATCACCTATGGCCTAGAGCGTCTGGCCATGTATATCCAAGGCGTAGATAGTGTTTATGATCTCGTATGGACCGATGGTCCACTAGGCCTAATCACCTATGGCGATGTGTTCCATCAAAACGAAGTCGAGCAATCGACCTATAACTTCGAGCACGCCGATGTGGACTTTATGTTCACCCTGTTCGATCAGTGCGAAAAAATGTGTCAGCATTTATTGTCGCTAGAAAAACCTTTACCTCTGCCCGCCTACGAGCAAGTGATGAAAGCCTCACACGCCTTCAACCTGCTCGATGCCCGCCATGCCATTTCAGTTACAGAGCGCCAACGCTACATCTTACGTGTTCGTACTATGGCGAAAGCGGTCGCTGAATCTTATTATCAGGCACGCGAAGCGCTTGGCTTCCCAATGTGTAAGTAGAGGTAAAAACATGAATTTTGAAAACTTACTCATAGAGTTAGGTACGGAAGAATTACCCCCTAAGTCACTGCGTAAACTGGCTGAATCCTTTTTAGCTAACTTTACTGAAGAACTCACCAAAGCCGATTTAGCGTTCAGCTCAGCCGTTTGGTACGCAGCGCCACGTCGTCTGGCAATTAACGTCACTGAACTTGCCCTTGCGCAAGCTGACAAAGTGGTTGAGAAACGTGGCCCCGCCGTGAGTTCAGCATTCGATGCTGAAGGCAAACCGACTAAAGCCGCTGAAGGTTGGGCACGTGGTAATGGCATTACCGTTGAGCAAGCCGAACGTTTAGTCACAGATAAAGGCGAATGGTTAGTCCATAACGCCAAAGTTGAAGGCGTCGAAACCAAAAGTTTGATCGCCGCTATGGCGCAACGTGCCCTCGATAAATTGCCCATTCCTAAGCCAATGCGTTGGGGTAATAATAAAACCCAATTTATTCGCCCCGTTCATACTGCCACTATCTTGTTAGGCAGTGAGTTGATTGAAGGTGAATTGCTGGGTATTAAATCGGCGCGCACTGTTCGCGGTCACCGTTTTATGGGCCTAAAGCAGTTTGAATTAGCCCATGCTGATCACTACCTTGCCGACCTAAAAGAAAAAGGCAAAGTCATCGCCGATTACGAAAGTCGTAAAGCGTTAATCAAAGCCGATGCCGAAAAAGCCGCGGCTAAGATTGGTGGCACAGCGGATATCGAAGATAGCCTGCTTGAAGAGGTCACCTCTTTGGTTGAATGGCCTGTGGTATTGACCGCTAGCTTCGAAGAAAAATTCTTAAGTGTACCGTCTGAAGCTTTGGTCTATACCATGAAAGGCGACCAAAAATACTTCCCAGTCTTTGATGATGCAGGCAAGTTACTGCCAAACTTTATCTTTGTGGCCAATATCGAATCTAAAGATCCCGCGCAAATTATCTCTGGTAACGAGAAAGTCGTTCGCCCACGTCTTGCCGACGCCGAGTTCTTTTTTAATACCGATAAAAAACACACGCTGGAATCGCGTTTACCGAGTCTTGAAACCGTCCTGTTCCAACAGCAGCTCGGTACCTTAAAAGACAAAGTGAATCGTATTTCTGCCCTAGCCGCCTTTATTGCCGAGCAAACTGGCGCGAATGCGGTTGATGCAGCTCGTGCAGGTTTGTTATCTAAAACCGATTTGATGACCAATATGGTGATGGAGTTTACCGACACTCAAGGCACTATGGGCATGCACTACGCCCGCCTCGATGGTGAAACCGAAGCCGTTGCGGTTGCAATGGAAGAGCAATACAAGCCTAAGTTCTCTGGCGATACAGTGCCTAGTGCTGGTGTATCTTGCGCAGTCGCATTAGCAGACAAGCTCGATACTTTAGTCGGTATCTTTGGTATTGGCCAAGCACCAAAAGGCGCAGCCGATCCCTTTGCCCTACGCCGTGCCGCCATCGGTGTGCTGCGTATTATCGTTGAGAACAAACTGCCACTGGACTTAGTAACGCTGATTGCTAAAGCTCAGGAGCTCCACGGTACTAACTTAAGCAACGCCAATGCAAGCGACGAAGTGTTAGAGTTCTTAATGGCTCGCTTCCGCGCTTGGTATCAAGATAAAGGTATTGGTGTTGATGTGATCTTAGCCGTGCTAGCACGTCGCCCAACACGCCCAGCTGATTTTGATAGTCGTATCAATGCGGTATCACACTTTAGAAGCCTAGAAGCTTCTGGCGCACTTGCAGCAGCGAACAAACGTGTATCTAACATTCTGGCTAAGGTTGAAGGCGCTTTACCGACAACGATCAATGCGAGTTTGTTGACCGAAGCCGCAGAGCAAGCATTGGCGGCCAAATTGAACGAGCTGCAACCGCAATTGGCGCCTTTGTTTGCCAATGCCGATTACCAACAAGCCTTAACCTTGTTAGCTGCCCTACGTGAAAGCGTGGATCAGTTCTTCGAAGATGTAATGGTTATGGCGGATGATGAAGCTTTGAAAAACAATCGTTTAGCATTGTTGAATAATCTACGCGAGCAGTTCCTGCACGTAGCGGATATATCACTACTGCAATAACGATACTAAGGTTTTTTAAATTATCGCTTTATAAAAAAACGCGCTCAATAGCGCGTTTTTTATTGTCCTGATTTCTTATACCAAACGTATTAAATTGCCCAATCAGAACTGCAGCAGTTTTTGATGTAAGCTATCAAATTGAGTTTGATCTAAGTTAACTTGCTGCAGTAAATTCGCCAGTATCTCAGGGGATAATTGCCCTGCTTGATGCAGCATAGAAATCTCGCTAATCACATTCGCCCGCCATACCACTGAGGCGAGCCCCGCTTGCGGGCGCGAGTTCACACTGGCAAGCTTGTCTAATTCTGTTTCAAAGGTATTGGGTAACTGCCAATGCTTAGCAAGCAATGAACTCAAGGTTAACGATTTCGTCGTCATCACTTGTCTAAATAATCCAGAATTAGGCTGTTCTCCCGGCTCTGCCTGTACAAACGCATCGAGTAGCATTTTAAAAATGGCCAACTTGCCGACATCGTGTAATAGGCCCAATAAAAAAGCCGTATCTTGATCTTCATCGCTTAACTCACTGGCAAGAAAAGCAACCTGCATCGAATGGCGCCAAATTTCAGCCCCAAAACGACGAAAATAGATTGGTTTGATATCCAACATTTCACGCACTAAACAAGTGGTGACAAATTTTCTCAACTGTTCGCGCCCAAGCTGTACCAAAGCCTGCTGTAAACTGGTGATATCCCTATCGCTACGTTTAAACGCGGGAGAATTACACAGCTTAAGCACCTCAATACTCAGTAAAGGGTCTCGCTCAATAAGCGCTAATAGATCCTTAATATCAAACTGAGGGTCGGCCAGTTTACGATCTAACTCCAATACCTTTGACGGCAGCTTTAACACTTTTTCGGCGATGACTTGTGGCGATGCTAAGGCCTGCTCTATCTCCGCCATGACTCTACGTTCAAGATTATTCGCTACACCGCCAGTGTCCTTAACCCGTGTCGGAAATAACAAACTATAAAAGAGTGCAGATAAATCGACAGATACCACGCTAATGTCTTCGAGAGGTTTAGCAGGCTTTCGCGCAGGTTCAAGCGACTTACCTAAGTCCGTCGTTGAAAAACTTTTGGGTCTCTCAACGGTCGCCGTATCGCGAATATTAAAGAGTTTATTAAAAAGTGATTTAATCAAGAAGCATCAACCTGTCATTATAAATAATTGTTAAAAAGTCAGTTAAATATTGCCCATCATAAATCCATTTTGATCAGCTCAAGCCATGTATTAAGGCATTGTAGAGAGGCTAATACTTAGCTTAAGTGTAACATATTCAATTCATTTCGGACTTCTTCTATCCCACCATTACTGCTTTTACAAAGACAATCTTGGTTACAAGTTGAAACCTCAAAAAACTTACATTCCAGCATCATTTAACTGACAATATGCCTACCATTCATAAAGGGATACGTATTTTGTCTCCCTTTAAGTGATTAACAATCTACTCGCGAGCTAACAACGGAAAATTTGATGATCGAGGTAATAAAAGCTGGTGCACTAACCACAGTTCAAGATATCGGACGCATGGGATATCGACATTTAGGCGTAACCCAAGCTGGTGCCTTAGATAGACCTGCACTGTGTTTAGCAAACCGCCTACTCTCAAATCCAGACAATACACCCGTACTGGAATTGACCTTCGGCCAATCGATTTTTTTGTTTAAACGTGATGCTTGGATTGCCTTAACGGGTGCCGATTTCGATGCTCGCATAGACAATAAACCCATAGTTTGCGGCTGGCGCTACTCCATTAAGGCAGGACAAAAACTCAGTCTTAGAGGGGGAAATAAAGGCATGCGTGCCTATGTTGCGATTGATGGCGGCGTTAGAGTGCCGTTAGTGATGGATTCTGCTGCAACTGATTTAACCTCAGGTATCGGTGGATTTCATGGTCGCGCATTAGAAGCTGGCGATAACCTGACCTTAGGTTCCGCACATCCACTAAGAAGGCAAGTTGGCGCAATTCAAAAAAGTTGGAATGGGCATATTCGCGCACTCGCAACAAAGCACACCCAAGCCTTCTCGTTGAAATCTCAGCAAATATTCTGGCAAACACAGTGGCAACTTTCGGCAGAAAGCAATCGTGCAAGTGCAATACTCAACGGGGAAATATTGACCTTAGCAAAACAATTTCCCATTCAATCACATACAGTCAAGCCAGGAGTCATTCAAGTGTCAGCTTCAGGGCAACCTTTAGTGTTACTTGCCGATGCTAAGACCACCAGCAATCATCCTCAAATCGCCGTGATTATTGAAGCCGATCTGTGGAAACTCGCGCAAACTCGCCCAGGGCAGACAGTAACATTCGAATTAGTCGACGATGAACAAGCCGCAACGGCGCAAGCAGAATGGCATGACTACTTCTATCGACTACAACGTAGCCTAGGTTAACGAACGACTACATAATCAAATCTACAAAATATCACCCCGTATTCCCTACTAAACCCTATATCGGTTTAATTCAAATAACACACTATGCTCGCGCTAATTCGCACTTAGGTTCGGTGTAACTTGCTGGCTATAAAACAGCGCCACATCTTGTAATTGCTCAGAGCTTAACGCGCTGACTTGTGATTGCATCAAAGGATCGAGTCGTAAACCGGTTTTAAAATCGACGAGCTGTTTATTAAGATAAGCTAATTTTTGTCCCTTTAAGTTTGGGAATTGCTTGGCCATAGCGATCACCGCATTGCCATGGCATGACTCACACTGTGCCGTAGCCAATGCCTGACCTCGCTCTATATCTGATTGATAAACCTCTCCATTAACCTCTGTAGATAAGCCACATAGCGCAATCAAACTTATGATAATCGCTTTCATTTTGGTTCCTTAGGGAAAGGCTTAACTAGCACAGGCTGCAGGTTCGGTTCTAAAGGTAGACGTCTGAAGATCGTCATATCCATTTCAGCCTGCCCATAATGAGTGCTTAGATAACTCAAGGTCGGCTCCCAAGTATCCGACAAGTCCCATAAACCCTGAGTGTCTATCATCCACTGCAAAGTCTCTTTCCAAAAGGCTTTATCGCCGTGGTTTTGCACGACTATCATACTGGTATGGCAGGCATTACATTGATAATTCACTAACTCCCAGCCAGGAGCCATGATCAAACCCGATTTAGGGTCCACTGGATACTCAGCAGCTAGCGAAATACTGGATGCCACTAACCCAAGCAATATCAGTTTATTGATATGTGACTTCATCACACCACCCTAACGGCAATACGGTGGCAGCCGTTAAACATATATCCCTTAGGATTCCATTGCGGTTGTACGACAGGCTGACTATCACCTTCACTATCGGTCGCTTTGGCCCAGATTTCATAATAGCCCTGCGACGGTAATTGCAATTCAATCTTCCATTGCTGCCATGCTGTTATATTTTTAGGTTTTTCTAATTCAGCGGCAAACCAACGGGTGCCATAATCGTAACTGACTTCCACCTTAACCACTTCCCGTAATCCCGCCCAAGCATGGCCTGCGATAGTCATCTTTTGACCCACAGCTAATTCGGTTCCAGATTGGGGTTGAGTGATCAATGACTTCACTATCATTTCTTCAATGATTTTATAGTCTTTATCATCAACAGACTCACCTGGCGCTATCGGATATTTAGGGAGTTGATACGCTGGTGCTTCCATTTTATGTCCATCATGGACTTTATTACGCACACTGATCCCCGTCGCTGCTTTTTGCGAAACGGATCCTGGCCGTCCACCAAACACAATACGTAAGGGATATCCATGTAGATAAGGAATGTCCTCACCATTCATCGACCATGCAATAAGCCCAAGCTCTTCGAGCGCCGCCTTTATTGGTATGCCGCGTGAAATCGCCTCACCTTTGCCGCTCAAATGCCGATCAACACCGTGATGGCCAGTGTAAACAGCATCAGCTTTAATACCGCAATCCTTAAGCACATCACTCACTAAGACACCTGTCCACTCGGAGCAAAATACGCCAGCATTATTCCATTGATTGCCTTTAGTGCTAGGAAAGAAGCCTGAACGGCTATTACCACCACATTCAATCAGTAACTGTAATGTGTAATGCTTAAAGCGGCGCTTGAGCTCATCGATTGTGTAGGTTTTCGGAGTAGCAACGGACTCGCCATCCACTTTAAAAGTCCAAGTCTTAGCATCCAGCGCCTTAAAATCAGGCACTATGCCATTCCAACGGATAAACGAGGCATCGGCAGGCGTCACAGCAGGAGCGAGCTTATGCTCCGGCGGAAACGCATTCAGTGGATGAGTGTTTAACACTTTGAAATAACTCGGCAAGTCCTCACCCTTAGTCCAAGTTAATGCTGATATATCCAGAGGAATGACCTCTGCGGGAAGCTGATCGGCAAATACCCACTTAACGGGTAAAGCTGATAACACAGACGTCGCTACCGCACCTTTAATAAAAAACCGACGATTAAGATCCATGTTATTTATCCTTTCCGAGGTAAAAGTAATCCGCCATCAGCTGCATATCAGCCTCAGTCAAGAGTTGGGCAACTTTAGTCATAGTGGGATCTTGGCGATTCCCCGCCTTAAAGGCTCGAAGCTGCTTCAATAGGTATTCTGAGTTTTGCCATCCGATGTTAGGAATATGCTCAAAACGACTCACACCGGACTCGCCATGACAGGCCTTACACATATTCAATAACTTATTTGCCTCATCGGCGTTTGCCACCGCCGATAGCATAAAAATCAGTGCACTTACGGGGTAAATTACTCGCTGCCACATCCATTTATCTCGCCAATTAGCCTTCATCTCGACAGAATCCATCGAACAAAGTAATTAAGATATGGTTAAATTATCTCAATGCTGTGAGTCGTTTAAATTCAATAAAAGTGACTCGTAAGCTCAAGAGAAATGACACGTATTAGCGGATATAGAAAGGGTAAAATATTCATTAGTCATAGGTGAAATGAGTCCATATAGTAGCTTTGCAGAAACACTCGGCATTTCACTCAAGGACAAACAATGGATCTTTATATTGGCAATAAGAACTACTCTAGCTGGTCACTGCGGGCTTGGTTTATGGCCGCAAAATCTGGCGTGCAGTTCAACGAAATATTACTGCAACTCGATACCGACAGCTTCTATCAGCAACTCAAAGCCATTTCGCCGACTTTAAAAGTACCGACATTAGTCGATGGTGACATTAGGGTATGGGATTCACTATCAATTTGTGAATACCTCAACGACACCTATCTTGCAGGTAGCGCATGGCCGCAAGATCCTAAACAAAAAGCCAAGGCCAGATCGATTGCCAGTGAAATGCATTCAGGCTTTAATGCCGTGCGTAACGCTCTACCAATGAACATACGCGCGAGGCGCTATGTTGAACTCACAGATGCGGTCCGCAAAGACATTGAGCGCATCGATGCGATTTGGTCTGCACAGATGGCCGAGTTTGCCCCATCAAATTCCGAAGGTACTTGGTTATTTGGCCAATGGTCGATTGCCGACATGATGTTTGCCCCTGTGGTTATGCGTTTTCTTACCTACGATATTGAAGTCTCGCAGGCAAGCCGTGCCTATATGCAGCATGTGATCAGCTGTCCGGAAATGCAGGCGTGGATTAATGCGGCTAAAGCAGAGACTGAAATTGTTGCGGCGGATGAAGCGGGTATTGATCGATAAAGAGATAAATCATAGAGATAAAAAAGGGAAAGCCTTGGCTTTCCCTTAATCATTCAAGTACTAACGCGTGTCACTTAACACGCATTACACGTCTAATATTATACATCTAGCATTAAACGTCTAAGTTAGCCACGTTCAATGCGTTCGCTTCGATGAACTCACGACGAGGTTCAACTTGATCACCCATCAAACAAGTGAACAACTGATCGGCACCCACAGCATCATCAATCGTGACTTGCAACATACGGCGTGATTCAGGATCCATTGTAGTTTCCCACAATTGCTCAGGGTTCATCTCACCCAATCCTTTATAACGTTGAATGTATAAGCCGCGTTTGGCTTCAGAAATCGTCCAATCTAGCGCTTCGAGGAAGCTGCCGACTTCTTTAACACGATCGCCGCGTTGTACATAGCCGCCTTCTTCAATCATGCCATCTAACGCCGCACCTAACTTACCGATACGTTGATAATCGCTTGATTGGAAGAAGTCATAAGTAAACAGATAGTTAGTATCGATACCGTGTTTACGAATGGTGATCTTAGGCAGATACACTTTACGCTCAGGATCGAGAATCGGCTCAGCAGAATACAGTACACCGCTGTTTTCCATTTCCACCAGCTCATGGATAAAGGCATCGATCCACTCTTTCATCTTGCCTTCATCGGCCAACATCTCGTTGGTGATCATTGGATGGTAAAGCATACGGTTAGTAATGTGCGTTGGATAGCGCTGCTCTAAACGAGCAACAATGGCTTCCACTTCACGATACTGAGTCACTAAACGCTCTAACGGCTCACCTGACATACCAATCGCACCTTGCGTTGGATACACAACAGTGCCATCCAATGCTTGAGTCGTGAGGTATTGAGTCAATGCTGGCTCATCTTTCAAATACTGTTCTTGCTTGCCCTTTTTCACTTTAAATAAAGGCGGTTGAGCAATATACACATAACCACGCTCAATCAATTCAGGCATTTGACGGAAAAAGAAGGTCAACAGCAAAGTACGAATGTGCGAGCCGTCGACGTCAGCATCCGTCATGATGATGATGTTGTGATAACGGGTTTTATCTGGGTTATATTCGTCGCGACCAATACCACAGCCAAGTGCCGTGATCAGTGTGGCCACTTCTTGAGAAGACAACATCTTATCGAAGCGGGCCTTCTCAACGTTTAGAATTTTACCTTTCAGTGGCAGAATCGCTTGGTTCTTACGGTTACGTCCCTGCTTAGCGCTACCGCCAGCAGAGTCACCTTCCACTATGTAAATTTCTGAAAGACCAGGATCTTTTTCTTGGCAATCGGCCAGCTTACCTGGCAAACCACCTAAATCGAGTGCGCCTTTACGACGGGTCATTTCACGGGCTTTACGCGCCGCTTCACGGGCACGGGCAGCATCAACAATCTTACCGACGATCAACTTCGCATCGGCTGGGTTTTCCAGCAGATAATCGTTCAGCTTCTCACCCATGGTTTGTTCAACCGCGGTTTTCACTTCACTAGAAACCAGTTTGTCTTTGGTTTGCGAGCTGAACTTAGGATCTGGCACTTTAACAGAGATAACGGCAGTCAAGCCTTCGCGGGCATCGTCGCCAGTCGCGCTGGTTTTGCCTTTCTTGTTATAGCCTTCGTTTTCCATGTAGCTGTTGAGGTTACGTGTCAACGCACTACGGAAACCGACTAAGTGAGTACCACCATCACGCTGTGGGATGTTGTTGGTAAAACAGAAAATATTTTCCTGATAACCGTCATTCCACTGCATAGCCACTTCAACGGTAATGCCATCTTCACGCTCTTGCATAAAGTGGAATACGTCTTTGTTGACGGGTGTTTTATTACGGTTCAGGTAATCGACGAATGCGCTAATACCGCCTTCGTATTTGAAAAATTCATTTTTATTGTCGCGTTCATCAACCAGACGAATACCCACGCCTGAGTTAAGGAAAGACAGTTCACGCACACGCTTTGCCAGAATTTCAAAGTGAAACTCAACATCGCTGAAGGTATCTTCACTTGGCCAAAAACGGATTTCGGTACCGGTTTTGGTTGCATCACCAATCTCTTTGATCGGCGCATCAGGCACACCGTGAGTATAAAACTGCTCATATACTTTGCCAGCACGACGAATGGTCATTTGCAGCTTTTTAGATAAAGCGTTTACAACCGATACACCCACGCCGTGGAGACCGCCAGACACTTTATAGGAGTTATCGTCGAACTTACCGCCGGCATGCAATACCGTCATAATAACTTCTGCCGCCGATACGCCTTCTTCCTCATGGATAGAGACCGGAATACCACGGCCGTCATCCTTAACAGAAACCGAACCATCTACATGGATAGTAATCGTAATATCGCTACAGTGGCCGGCTAAGGCTTCATCGATAGAGTTATCGACTACTTCGAACACCATATGATGTAGACCCGTACCGTCGTCGGTGTCACCAATATACATCCCAGGTCTCTTACGTACTGCATCAAGGCCCTTAAGGACCTTAATACTCGAAGAATCGTAACTATTCTCTGACATATTATTCTCTCAATGGTTATTCAATTACCGTTACACGTCCCTGTTCCACATGAAACATCCTACTGGGAGGCGTGTGTAACGAATCGACTATTGCAGCAGGATCAATGGCGGTCACAAAAACTTGTGCTCCGGTATCCGTTAACTGCTTAAGCAATAGCTGCCTATGCTGTGCATCCAACTCGGACGGAAGATCGTCCACAAGATAAATACTGTTTTTATCTATTTGTTGTTTGAGCAACTTTCCCTGTGCAATACGCAGTGCACAGACTAATAATTTCAATTGACCACGGGACAGGGCATCCTGCGCCGGCAAAGTGCCTACACGAAGTCTAAGGTCAGCTTTATGGGGACCGCTGACGGTATGACCTGTGGCCAAATCTCTGGAATATTGGTTTTCGAGTAGTTCTGCAAAATCCGTTTTACTATCCCAGCCGCGCGTAAATGAAACCTTCACATCTACACTCGGTAAAAACTCCCCGATTATACCCTTAAGTAGCTCATTTAACGAGTCTACATAATGGTTTCGTATTTCGGTGACCTGCTCGGCATAGCGCACAAACTCTTGGTCCCAAAATTGAATATGACTGTAAGCCGAACCGTTTCTAAGCAATTGATTTCTTTGCTTAAGAACGCGGCGAACATTCGTCCAAGCGCCATAAAACTGGGGGTCAGCATGAAATGCGCCCCAATCGATAAATTGTCGACGGGATTTTGGGCCTTCAAACAGTAAAGAAAAGCTTTCAGGTGTGATCACTTGAATAGGTAAAGCTTCGGCTAAGGTCGACAGACGTTTGACTTTTTCGCCGTCGATTTTCACTTCCGTCTCACCATTGCGAAATCGGCGTAAACCAATTTTACTGTCACCGCGCGCTAAATTTAAAGTCGCAAATAGCGTTAATTTATCGTCATCATGATTAATCACTCGTTGGGATAAATGGCTGCGAAACGAGCGCCCCATGCCGAGGAAATAAATGGCTTCTAAAATACTGGTTTTTCCGCTGCCATTTTGACCATAAATCACGTTAATCCCAGGTGCGGGGATTAACTGTGCGGACTGAATGTTGCGAAACGCTTCGATATTGAGACGGGTCAGGCTCATGCATTACTCATTAAGCCGCGTAAACGGCGTAGACAAGGATTCATAGCACTTAACGAGCAACTCAATCGCTGCCACAGGCTAAGACTATCGGTAAATGAGTGAAAGAATGGCCAATGCTGTGCATTAAACACTGTGCCGCCGTTAAGCGGCATAGACATCGAAGACAGAAGTACAGACACGGGTAACGTAAAAATCGATGGTTTATAAGCGCATCGGCATAACCACATACATGGAATCTTCTTCCAAATGGTTTTCGATTAGGGCGCTGGAGTTACCATCAATGAGCGTGATACGCACATCATCGGACTTAAGGTTGTTGAGCACGTCCAGTAAGTAACTGACGTTAAAACCAATTTCTAAGGCCTGATTGTTGTATTCCACATCAATGATTTCTTCCGCTTCTTCCTGTTCAGGATTATTAGCGGTGATCTTGAGCAGACCATTTTCGAGTTGAATACGCACACCACGGAATTTTTCATTGGATAAAATAGAAGCCCGCGTCAGCGCTTGCTTCAAGTGATTACGACTCGCAATCACAATTTTATCACCGCCCTTTGGCAATACACGGCGATAATCAGGGAAGCGGCCATCGACTAATTTACTGGTAAATACTGTGTTAGCCGTGGTGGCACGAATAGCATTATCACCAATAGCAATGGTGATATCGAGATCGTCTGACTCCAATAAGCGCGCCATTTCAATTACGCCTTTACGGGGCACAATGACTTGTTTTTCCGGTAATTGTGCTTCAATCGTACGATGACTTAAGGCTAAACGATGGCCGTCGGTCGCTATCGCACGCAACACATTACCTTCAGTTTCAAACAATAAACCGTTGAGGTAATAGCGTACATCTTGGTTAGCCATCGAAAACTGCGTCGAATCGATAATTGACTTCAACACACCCTGCTTCAAGCTAAATTCAATCTCAGCTTGGAAGGCTTCAACGTTGGGGTATTCTTCTGCGGGCAAAGTCGCTAAGGAAAAACGGCTACGGCCTGAACGCAGCAACCATTTATTATCTTGTTGTTCGACTTTCAGTTCACTTTGTTCTGGCAAAGACTTAACAATATCGAGCAGTTTCTTCGCCGGAACCGTAGTACGACCTTCTTCGATATCACCGTGAACCACAGCTTGGCCCACGAGTTCGACTTCTAAATCTGTACCAGTCAGCTTAAGTGAGTGACCACTTACTTCTACAAGGAGGTTAGACAAAATGGGCAAGTTATGGCGTCTTTCTACCGCACCACACACCAATTGCAACGGCTTTAATAGGGCATCCCTATCAATTGAGAATTTCATCGTGTCCAAATTCCTTGTTTTAAGAAGATAAGGTTCTAATCAAATTAGCATAATCTTCTTTAATGTCGTGGCTCTCTTCCCGTAGCTGAGCAATCTTACGACAGGCATGCAACACTGTGGTGTGATCTCGACCACCAAAAGCATCACCAATTTCCGGCAAGCTTTGGTTAGTTAATTCTTTGGATAACGCCATTGCCACTTGCCTTGGGCGCGCAACACTGCGTGAACGACGCTTAGACAACATATCAGCCATCTTGATCTTGTAGTATTCAGCTACGGTTTTCTGAATATTGTCTATAGTGACTAATTTTTCTTGAAGTGCCAAGAGGTCACGTAAGGCTTCACGAACAAAATCAATAGTAATTGGCCGACCCGTGAAGTTAGCGTTGGCGATAACGCGGTTTAATGCCCCTTCTAGCTCGCGTACGTTTGAACGTAAACGCTTAGCAATAAAGAAAGCCACTTCATCGGGCAAGTTAATGCCGCTCTCTTGAGCTTTACGCATCAAGATCGCTACGCGGGTCTCTAACTCTGGTGGCTCAATAGCCACAGTTAAACCCCAACCGAAACGCGATTTCAATCTGTCTTCAACACCGTCGATCTCTTTTGGATAACGATCTGAAGTCAAAATAATTTGGTGATTCCCTTCAAGTAACGCATTGAAGGTATGAAAGAATTCTTCTTGGGATCTGTCTTTATTGGCAAAAAATTGAATATCATCAATAAACAAGGCATCGACGCTACGGTAGTAACGTTTAAATTCTTCGATCGCATTGTTTTGCAGCGCTTTAACCATGTCCTGGACAAAACGCTCGGAATGCATGTAAACCACTTTGGCATTAGGATTATTTTTAATGATCCCGTTACCGACAGCGTGCAACAAGTGAGTCTTACCTAGACCTGTTCCGCCATATAAAAATAGTGGGTTATAAGCACCACCCGGATTTTCAGCCACTTGTAACGCCGCAGCCTTACCTAATTGGTTCGACTTACCTTCTACGAAGTTATCAAACTGGTAGCTCGGATTGATGTTACTGCGGTGATTCGCGTTCGCCATAGGCTCGGCTTGGACATTAAAGGTCGTGCCCACAGTCGCTTTCGTTTGAGTATTGGGTGCTCGAGTTGGCGCAATCGGTGCCGGTACACTTGGCTTTTTCGCCGAAGGACGACTACCGATATCGAAACGCAATTTAGGCGCGTCGCTACCCATTTGCTCAGTAAAGAACTGATTAATGATATTGATGTACTTATCTCTGACCCAATCAAGCACGAAGCGGTTGGGCGCATAAAGCACCAGAGTATCTCCATCCATTTCGGCTTGTAACGGTCTGATCCACATACTGAACTGCTGAGCAGAAAGCTCATCTTGCAGTCGTCCGATACATTGTTGCCAAAGTGAAACAGCCACTTAGTTATCCCCAAAAGATCATCAAAAAAGAGGTGTATTCTATAGCGAGATCTCAAGGATCGCTATCCTTAAAAAATATTTATCCCCAGCGAGATCATTCTATGTGGATATCCTCGATCATCAAAGATCCAAAACGATCCTTTTATTCAGCACTAACCGCAAATCCTGCTTTATTAAGCGATCCACATTGATCTATAATGGCGCCCCTTCGATCGGCTCGAAGATCCCCTTCACTACTACATGTAGTGTCCGTACACAGAGTTATCCACATCTTATGGTGTATTCTGGGGATTGATCTAAGGGTACGCTGGCAGAAATAAAGCACTTACTTACTTTCGTTGTTGACGTGACTAAGTATTGTGATTACAATTCGGCCTCTTTTTTGCCCTTACCTCTATCCTAGAGATAAGGATATGTTCACTAATAACAAAGACGGATTGCCATCATGAGTAAACGTACTTTTCAACCTAGCAACCTGAAGCGCAAGCGTTCTCACGGCTTCCGCGCTCGTATGGCTACTGTAGGCGGCCGTAAGGTGCTTGCACGTCGTCGTGCGAAAGGTCGCGCTCGTTTATCTGCTTAATAAGTGGGTAACTAGTTGACTAGCTATACCTTTTCGCGGGAGTTACGTTTGTTAACTCCCGCGCAATTTAAATCTGTATTTTCCAATCCCATCAAAGCATCTTCTGCTGAAATTACCTTGCTCGCTATTCCTAACACGGAACAACATCCGCGTATGGGCCTTACTGTTGCTAAACGCTATGTAAAACGCGCCAATCAACGTAACCGTATTAAGCGCGTGATCAGAGATAGTTTTCGCTTAAATCAACACGACATTCCTCATCTTGATATTGTTGTGCTTGTCAGAAATGGCGTGATGGAAATGGAAAACGCTGAAATCAACAAATTGATAGAAAAGCTATGGCGCAAACTCAGTCGCCGCTACAATGGCTAGCGACCACGTTAATTCGTGGCTATCAAGTATTCATAAGCCCTATACTGGGCCCTCGATGCCGTTTCAATCCCACCTGCTCTCACTACGCTATTGAAGCAATAAAAGTGCATGGAACCGCGAAAGGTTGTTGGTTTGCATTGAAACGCATATTAAAATGTCACCCTTTACATCCCGGCGGTAGTGATCCCGTCCCCCCTAAAAATGATAGGTGTAATAAATAGGCTATGGAATCTCAACGCAATATATTGCTCATAGGACTACTGTTTGTCAGCTTTTTGCTGTGGCAACAGTGGCAAGCAGACAAAGCTCCTAAACCCGTTGCAACCGAATCGTCCTTAGTGGCGAACGCGGCAAGTTCGCACAGTGCCGATGTTCCAGAAGCTGATACAGGTGTTCCTGCTGCTGCAGTTACTGCAAACAGCAAACTGATTACGGTAAAAACAGATCAGTTAGACATTCAAATCAATCCAGTGGGTGGTGACATCGTTTTTGCTGCGTTAGTTTCGCACAAAAAAGAACTAGAGAAAGATCAACCATTCGTATTGCTTGAGCAAACGAATGATTTCACTTATATCGCTCAAAGCGGCCTAATTGGTCGCGATGGTATCGATAGCAGCGCAAAAGGCCGTGCCGCATTTAGCACAACGGCAACTGAATATACCTTAGCCGAAGGCCAAGATACCTTAGAAGTACCGTTAACTTATATCGCTGACAATGGTGTGACTTACACTAAAGTGTTCGTATTCCATCGCGGTAAGTTCAACATAGATGTTGACTATAAAATCAACAACACTTCAGCAGCACCGCTGCAAGTTCAGATGTACGGTCAGATTAAACAAACGATCAAGCCATCTGAAAGCAGCATGATGATGCCTACCTATCGTGGTGGTGCGTTCTCAACGAATGATGTGCGCTATGAAAAATACAACTTTGACGACATGGCCAAAAGTAACCTGAACCAAGCCACTTTAGGCGGTTGGGCAGCCATGTTACAACACTATTTCGTTTCAGCTTGGGTACCACCCGCAACTGACAGCAACACCATTTTTTCTAGTGTCAGTGCTGGTGGTTTAGCTAATATTGGTTTCCGCGGCGCGGTATACGATATTGCACCTGGTGCCAGCCAAGAAATTAGCTCACAGTTCTATGTTGGTCCTAAGGATCAAGCGGCACTGTCAGCGATTTCTGAAACCTTAAATCTAGTGGTCGATTACGGTTTCTTATGGTGGTTAGCGGTTCCTATTCACTGGCTATTGATGTTCTATCAATCATTCGTCGGTAACTGGGGTGTGGCAATTATTCTGATCACATTAACCGTTCGTGGTTTACTGTTCCCGCTGACAAAAGCGCAGTACACCTCAATGGCTAAGATGCGTAATCTGCAACCTAAGCTGACAGATTTGAAAGAACGCTTTGGTGATGACCGTCAAAAGATGGGTCAAGCCATGATGGAACTGTATAAGAAAGAAAAAGTTAACCCTATGGGTGGCTGTTTACCTATTATTTTACAGATGCCAATCTTCATTGCCTTATACTGGGTATTGCTAGAAAGCTTCGAATTACGTCATGCACCATTTATGCTGTGGATCCACGATTTATCGGTACAAGATCCTTACTACATACTGCCGCTGCTGATGGGCGTCTCCATGTTTGTAATGCAGAAGATGCAGCCAATTGCGCCGACAATGGATCCAATGCAAGTGAAAATGATGCAATGGATGCCAGTAATCTTTACCGTATTCTTCCTGTGGTTCCCATCAGGTCTAGTACTGTACTGGTTAGTAGGTAACATAGTTGCCATCACGCAGCAGAAGATTATTTATGCAGGTCTTGAGAAAAAAGGCTTAAAATAAGCCCTACCTTTAGCAAAGCATAAAGTGAAAATAATACTAAAGGCGGCTTAATTAGCCGCCTTTTCCTTTACATGATTTGGTAGATATTAGTTTGGTGGGTATTTCCGTGACAACTGACACTATCGTGGCTCAAGCCACCGCGCCCGGACGTGGCGGCGTTGGCATCATCCGAATTTCAGGCAACAAGGCCAGTGATGTAGCTATGGCCGTATTGGGTCATCTTCCTAAAACAAGATATGCCGATTATTGCGACTTTAAAAGTGCAACAGGCCAAGTAATCGACCAAGGCATAGCGCTGTTTTTTAAAGGCCCCAATTCCTTTACTGGCGAAGATGTATTAGAACTTCAAGGCCACGGCGGCCAAATCGTTCTAGACATGCTGATCAAACGTGTAATGGAAGTCGGTGGTATTCGAATAGCCAAACCCGGTGAGTTCAGCGAACAAGCCTTTATGAACGATAAGCTAGACTTGACCCAAGCCGAAGCGATTGCCGATCTTATCGATGCCACCAGTGAGCAAGCGGCTAAAAGTGCGCTGCAATCACTCCAGGGTGAATTTTCTAAGGAAGTCCATGAGCTGGTGGATCAAGTCACTAACCTACGTTTATATGTAGAAGCTGCGATTGATTTCCCCGATGAAGAAGTCGACTTTTTAAGTGATGGTAAAATTGCCAATGCACTCTACAAAATCATCGACAAACTTGACCTAGTGCAAGCCAGTGCTAAACAAGGTTCTATCATCCGCGAAGGCATGAAAGTCGTGATCGCGGGTCGTCCTAACGCTGGAAAATCCAGCTTATTAAACGCCTTAGCCGGTAAAGAATCGGCTATCGTTACCGAAATTGCTGGTACAACACGGGATGTATTACGCGAGCACATCCACTTAGATGGCATGCCGCTGCACATTATCGATACTGCAGGCCTACGTGATACGACAGATACCGTTGAACAAATTGGTATAGAACGCGCTTGGAATGAAATAAACAGTGCCGATCGGGTGTTATTTATGGTTGATGGCACCACCACTGCCGCCGTTAATCCCCATGATATTTGGCCTGACTTTGTCGATCGCCTGCCCTCAAATTTAGGTGTGACAGTGATCCGCAATAAAGCCGATCTCACTGGCGAAGACTTAATGATGACAGAGGAACAAGGTTATAGTGTTTACCGGATCTCGGCTAAAACGGGCTTAGGTGTCGAACAGTTAAAGCAGCATTTAAAGTCACTCATGGGCTACCAGAGTAACCTCGAAGGTGGCTTTATCGCCCGTCGTCGTCACTTAGAAGCCCTTGAACTCGCCGCAAGCCATCTGCAATTGGGGAAAGAACAGTTAGAAGTGTACCTAGCTGGAGAACTGCTGGCAGAAGAGTTACGCATGTGCCAATTAGCGCTATCGGAAATCACTGGCCGCTTCACCTCAGATGATCTCTTAGGCAAGATTTTCAGCTCTTTCTGTATCGGGAAGTGAAGCAATAGACTTTAAAGAAAAAGAAGTCAAAAGACACCAAAAGAAAACAATATAAATAATTGATTTAGATTGATAAATTAAAAATGTAACGGCATTTTATTGGTTTTCTTTTTACTTTTACTATGTTCTTTTGGTCATATATTGCCCTGCTTGTTCCCCAGCCATATAATCGTGGGGAACATGGGGGAAAACCATCAATGAAAGTATCTATCGAAAAGCGACAGCCAGACCGCGAAGGAAAACGCTCCTTGCGCTTGGTGTATTACTACGGTTCCAGCGTTGAAGACGGGCAACGTAAACTGAAACGCTCACACGAGCCATTAGACATCTTCATCTATGACAAACCACGGTCTCCATCTGAGCGAGAGCACAATAAAGAAGCATTAAGGATCGCTGAAGCGGTGCGCTCTAAGAGACTGCTTGAAAGCGAAACATCAAGGCATAAGCTGGAGGATCGAACTAAACTGTCTGCCAGTTTCTTCGATTATTACGATTCAGTTACTGATAGCAAAGCTTCTGGCAGTAAATCCAATTATTCAATTTGGGTCTCAGCCGGACATCATCTAAGACGCTACCATGGGCGAGCAGAACTCACATTCGAAGATATTGATAGAGCCTTTCTTGAGGGTTTTAAAACTCATCTTTTGAAAAGTGCAACGACGAAATCTGATCAACTGCTGTCAAGAAATACAGTAAGCAGTTACTTCAATAAAATAAGGGCGGCCCTGAACCAGGCATACCAAGATGGGATTATCAGAGATAACCCTGTTCGGACTGTGAAAAGCGTTAAACCAGAAACAAACCAAAGGGTTTATCTGACTCTGGAAGAGATAAAGGCTATGGCAAAAGCTGAATGTCGCTACGACGTCCTCAAACGAGCCTTTCTGTTTAGCTGCACAACAGGACTGCGCTGGTCTGACATACAGAAGCTAGTTTGGTCAGAAGTGGAAGAATTTGAGCAAGGCCATTTTCGAATCATTTTTAAGCAGAAAAAAATCCAGAATAGAGGAACGGCACTTCAATACCTCGACTTACCAGATTCAGCGGTAAGGTTGATGGGAGAGCGCAAGGATAACGATGAACGCGTGTTTAAAGCATTGCGATACAGCAGCTATACCAACGTAGCGCTACTTCATTGGGCAATGCTTGCTGGAATAACCAAACATGTAACTTTCCATGCCGGTCGCCACTCGTTTGCAGTTAACCAGCTTGCGCGGGGCTTAGATATTTATTCATTATCACGCTTGCTGGGCCACAGTGAACTGAAAACAACTGAGATTTATGCTGATATCTTAGATCAAAGAAGAAGGGACGCAATGCGGAGCTTTCCTGATATTTTTGCCGACAGTCTTTAAAACAGAACAATAGACATAGGGCCAAAAAAATTAATTTCTTTGGCCCCTGATTATTCTCGAACTCACTTCCTTTGAAATTTCTGTGTTTGTCTTGACCCGGTTGGACTGCAGCCAATCGATCACTTCTTCCCGCTTAAAATAAATCCGACAACCATTTGGTTTGTAAAACGGAATAACATTTTGACTGGTTAACTTATATAAATGACCTTTTGACAACCCTGTCAGCTCAGCACAGTCATCAATGTTCAGCATTACCTTTTCCAAATTAACTTTGTCTGCTCCTGACGATCTAGCGAGCATGTTTTTTATCTCAGCCAGTTCTTTCAAAACACTATTAAGCAACTCTGTCTCTTGCATAGTCATATCTACTGAAACCCATAAATAATCGACTGGTTTAGTCTACCAACACAGGTTTCAGATCCTCGGCTCTGGAACTGCCCTTTTAGGGCGCAAAGAGAGTTATTAACACCTTAACATGGTTCAACTATAGGGATATTTATAGGATATTTTTTAAAGGCAATACCTATAGGTTTAGGGGGGGGCCAATTATGCGCGGTAAGGGGGCCCGATTATGCGTAAAAATTTAACTTACTGGGGTCTAACTATGCGTAACAAGGGGGGTCTAACTATGCGTGGATAAAATTCAAACCAACAGGGTTTTCCACAACTTTGTTGAGCAATAAGATAAAAAAACCGGCACATTGGCCGGTTATTAATTCAATCACGATAGGGTATTGGTGGGGGGCTGGACATCATCAAAATCCCGCCTGTCACTTTCTTAACTTTTGCATCCGGATAAACAGCAAGAACTCGCTGTAGTGCAGGAAGGAATTTTTTCTTAAAATTCTTGTCTGCCTCTTCTCCAGTATATTCTTGACCAAACTGCTCCCGCAAATTATGCCAGTGTAATACAACAGGCCTACCACTAATTCGATGCAATCTATCCGCAAGCATGGCATAAATGTCCATAGCAAGAGCACTGGTGGTAAGCTCATTTATAGCTCTTAAATCAAGCGGTACAGCATGTTCGCTTAGCGTCGTAAAGTACTCTTGCGAAAATGTAATAACACCGGGCCATAATGCACCTTGATTATCATTGTTACCAATCCAAGCCTCAAACTTTTGGATTGGTTTACCATCGTAAGTAATCGCTTTTTCAGCGGTACTAAAACCCAGCGTAATACTACAAGCAGACAACGCCATAAGCTGTTTACGGAAGTTTGTATAGCTCCCGTTTTTGCCTCCTGATGACTCCTTACCCAGTTGTTTAAGGAAGCCTCTGGCGCTATTGCCTACATCAATTTCTGGTGATTTTGAACGCAACGCCTGAGTGTTCAGATACGCCATTACCAAACGGGGCATTGGCCCATAAGGAACGGGCTGCTGAACAAACTGTTTACCGTCCCAAATTTTGCCTGCACGAACATACAGACCAACAGCACCGCAGCGTCTCTCAAACTCTGTTCCGTTAACTCGTGAGCGAGGTAAACCAACTTGGCACATTATTGAGTGCATAAAAGTGAAATCATTGGACGAGGGCGGATCTGATTTGATCCTTACAGATGCATCTATTAATTCAGACTCAGCCCTACTCAAGCCTTGTGGTCTACTATTATTTTTTACTTCAATATCTGACTGATACTGTGAAAAAAGTTGGCTAAATGACTTCATTACTGATCCTGCGTGAATCAAGCCATGCTTCCAACTGATCTAATCTGTATCTGAGTGTTTTCTCACCACTAATCTTATATGGTTTAGGGAATGATGGGTCATTTGTGCGAATCCTTTGAAGCGTTGGCGCAGATATTTTAAGAAGGGCAGTCACCTCGTAAACAGAGACCATCTGCAGGTGACTGTAATCTTTTTCATTTAAAGTTTGCTGCATAATTTTCTCCAGCATCATTGATTTACTGGAGAAATTTTGAGGGTGAAACCCCGTAAACATGGCCTCTGGAAGTGCCCTATTTGGGCACCTAGGCGATTTATTCCGGCACAAAAACTTTCACATGTGAAAGTTTCTTATTGATAAACATCAACCACCATTGCCATCCAAGTCAGGAAAAATTTCACGCGCTTTGTCGTTTCTAATTTTGTCTACATTAATCCCTTCCAGCCGCTCCATGACTCGTTGCGATGCGTCTTGCCGAGTACCATCAATATTAAAATCACTTCCAGCTCCCGTTAAAGCGTCCAAGTTTAACGATGCGGGATCAGGAAGTTTTCCATTTTGCTGAAGTATCCCCAACCACTCGTCCAAGTTGACCTTACTCCAATCAATATCCGCTATTCGATCCAATGGAATTCCGCCGCATTGAGGTGCGCGCGCATCACCAAAGTTAAGGCCAAGTTGTGGCCGAACTTGCTCTTGGATGATTCGAGACAGTGGCGAGTTGAAACAGCAATAGGACTCTCTCTCCTCGACACACGCTCCCAATACTTTGGACTTGCAGTAAGAACCAACGTATGTGCAGCTATTCAGCGCCCTTTTAGCATTCATGGTGAATTCCTTTTCCTCACACTTCCATATCATCTGGATCATGACCATCGACACAACATACACTGTGTAAACAGTCATGACGGTGCTTAGCATGGCGGCACCTTGTTGGCCGAGGATTTGTTCAGTCATTGATTCAGGAGCCCCTGCAGGTACGCCAGCGGCTCCCGTCGCAGAAGCATTTCCTAGAGCTTCAGAAGTCAGCTTGGTAATTTGCTCCTTTAATGCGCCAATAGTCTCCTCAGCAAACTGTTGAACAGGCTGGAGAAAACTATCAACCGCTCCACTAATATTTTCTATATAACTTGCAAAAGGCTGTGTTATTTCGGTCCAGCCAGACATTACGGGGTCTCTTAATACTTGGTATGCTCCTTTCACGGCACTGCCATCAGAGAGTCCCATAACGGCACCGTCTAGCTTAGGCACGGCCATAATCAAATTGAGATAATCAGCAAACGAAATATTCGTCGGTTTCTCACAACAATCTGAAACACCACCGACAGCAATTTTGCATTCTCCAGACTCCCCTCCAAATACGGCGCATCCCTGGTCTATATTTTGATCCCCTCCTTCTTCTGTTGCACTATCAGTGCAACTCATGTCCTGAGTCATGAATTGAGCCGCATTAAGCAGAGCTGTTGCCCTTGCAAAATCTGCACTTTGAGTTTTTGTCACATCAAGACAATCATCCCCCATGCAACGTATAGGTCCGCCACATTGATACTCAGTATTTTTCTCTAATGTAGGAACATCAACATTGGTACCGCAATCATAGGTGTCTTTGAATACATAACATTGCCCCGAAGAACCTGCGGCACCATCAACACATTCAGAGCTGATGAAACCACACTGAGGGTTACTTTCCAGTGCAGCGCAAGAGTTTAAGTTAGAGCCATCATTACTTGGACAGTGTTCGACACCCTGAGGGTCTGTCCAACATTCCATCTGACCGACGTTAAAATCGCACTGCAATTTAGACAGACGAACTTTTTGGGCTAGCCTCGGAACACCAGGAAGTGGCGAGGGTTTTAACGTGTTGTAAAAGGAATCTTCAGGACATATCGTTGCACCATTAACAACAATACAATCAACATCATTCTGAGCACCTTCAACCACATTCAGTGAGCCGGTGCAAAAACCGTCTTGTAGTTTTTGAGCGTCGTCAATGCAAGATTGCGGTATCCATTTATCCTCTTCTTGCTTTGTGAATCTAAATGAAAATCGCCCCCCAAGAACCCAATCAAGGTCATCAGAGGCCGTCGTGTCTTGTATTTGAACGATCCCGACCAACCCATTATCACAAGTGGGATACTGATTTACCCTATAAATAACAGTGGAATCGATCTTTCCGGGAATACCGTGCTCAGGCCAGTCCCAGGAACCAATGAGATCTGTTTTGAAATTTACAGCTCCGCTGCACATAGCGTTGTAATCAACAGTAGGTATCTGGGCAACCTTATGTTCCCCATCTGATGGGGATATAGCCTTCCATGACCCATCTTTTAGATCAAATTTTACCGTGTACCATGTTCTACCTTGTGAGGCGACGTAAACATTTTCAACTGTGCTACTGATCCCAAGAGAGTGAATTATATCGCAGTCCCCTGTTGGTTTAATTACTCGCTGGCATCGCTCATAATCAGGAATATGAGCTTTTATATTCCCTTTGCTGATAGTTGTTTCGGCAGAACAATCCCCAAAGCCATCTGCGATGAGGTCCATATCCTCATAGGTCTTTTTGCTTAGATTTAGTACCGGGTCATTACTGAAATCAGGGCGTGAGCGATTGGCCGCATCCATAAGAACTTGATATGCAGAACCTGATATTGAGGGATTGGAGCTGTTGGCGTCTTGGAATAAATTGGCTTTTGCCTCATTACCAAACTGATCCATAGCATCAGCATCACTGAATATCTGTTCTAGCTCCTCCTGAGATGCTGCATCAGGGAAATACTCTGCGGTATTTTGCCCAGGTTGAACTCCAGGAAACAGTTCATTTATGTTTATGGATGTTGATTGGCCATTACCGACTGGTAGAGAAATTTTACCATCTTGAATCTGAGCAGAGTTTTGCTTAACTCCGTTCGCAATAGATAAACCAAATTGTTTGGCATCACGACCAACAGCTCCGATGTTAGGTTCCTGATTACCCGCATAAGAATGTATCGGAAGAACTGAGATGGTTAAACATAGGAGCGAGGCAACAAACCTCGTCATGATGGGCGGCATAGTGGACATAGCATTTCTCCAGCTTTTTAGTTTGGATAATGCTATGTCGCTCTCTCATAAAAATTAGCATCGCTATTTGCCCTTTTGCGGCATACGCGGCTGTATTCAGGCAGCTTTTGAGACCCGACAGAATGGGCATTCAACACATGTTCGTTGATTAATTGACGTGAAGAAAGTGCATTGGCATTGCTCACAGTACTCTATCATTCCTTCTTCACTGCGCAGTTCAGAGGCAAGACACCAAGCGTCTGTAATATCGAAGGGCTCCCATTTCCCTCCCTTCATACCCGGTACTTCTTTACGGATAGCGTGATACATCCTAAACGCTTTATTCAGAGCGCTAATATCTACAGAACGCTTAACCTTTTCCCCTCCAAGATTTGCATAGAGCTGCATTAAAATCGATGCTTGAATTTTAGATGTCTGACTGTGGATCAGCGTCGCTCCACCACGGAATGTCCTGGATTTCTTATCCTTCACATCATATCCGGAATATTCAAGCTCAGCGTACAGCCTGCGAACTTGCTTATAAGTCAAACCAGTCTCTAGGATAATTATCTTTGTGATATAACCCGCCAATGCCATGTGCCTTGCTTTTACCCAGCGAGATAACGAACCAGATGTAAAACATTCACTCATGATTATCTCCACACCAAAGATTGCTGAATTTTTTTTAATAAAATCGGCGTTGTATCGGCAAGAGCTGCTGATAAGAATTGATCGAGTACGCCAATATCAAATCTCAATGAAAATCTAATAACGACCCTATGCGATAACGACCTTAACTGGCTGTTTGAGGAGGCGGCGACTGAGGAAGCAAGACCAGAAGATACACCAAAAATTTGCATCGCCATGTCCAAGTTTCTACTAGCTAACTTATTAAGCAATAGCCAGTACGCTGCGTCAAAGTCGTCCACAACATTTCTTAGGCATATTACAGAATCGTAGCTACCGGTAAGTTTGTCGATCACTTCTATTTGATCTGTTTCAAGTTTAAAGCTTAATAGAACTCCACTCGCTAACTGTAAAATACTACTGTCAGGAGCTGAGGCCAGTTTTTTAACAAGATCTTCTGGAATAGAAAAATGATTGCTCACCTCGTATGGCGCATTGGCTGATAGGAGCTTTAGCAGCGTCCATAGAGTTAAATCGAACTCAAGAACATCTTGATCTGGCTTCTCTTCGCTCAATTGAACAGCAAATCTGTCAAATCTACCAATTACATCACGTTCTAGCGGCTCTAGCGCATACATCAGCAGCTCTCCTTACCTTTTTTTCTGCGGCCCAGATTGATTGAAACTAACGCGCCCCCTGCAATCAACGCTAGTAAGGTAAATCCATATTGGTCATCTCTCCACGACGAGATAACTAAGTGAGCAAGAAAGCTTAGAATAAACAACGTTCCGATTGCCTTAACGACGATGTTTAATCGCTTTTCAGTTTCACGATCTAAATGCTTCATATCTTTCTCCATAACACACCTGATTTATTCACTGATTAACTTTGTTATCAATCATAAATACCATGACTTTTTGATAATGCAACGCCAAACACTGTGTTTTTTTACAGTATCATTTTATGGTGCTATGAAGATTTGCATTTCTGAACGATAATCTATAATCGGTTACATATTAATCAGGAGGCGTAAATGAAAAAGGCGCTATTCTCTTTGTTTTTAATCGTAAGTTTGTTCTATTCGTACAAACTTCTTGGCCTATGGTCGCTCATATTTTTTGTAGTCGGAGTTTCTCTGCTGGCATCTTTAAAGATTGGTAGAAGAGCCTATCTAATCAGTAATTCCGGGAGTAAAACGAACACATTATCTGGGCTAGATCTGTTTGCAGACGTCACATACAACCCTGCCACAGGATCTCCAATGGTAAGTGACGTAGATGTATCCGGAAGCTTTTATGGATTGAATAAAAACAAAGGCTCCTGAGAGCCTTTGTTTTTATTAATTATAGACTTAACGTTAACTGCCTATCTTTATATCTTAATAACGGATACCGTTGAGGCGACGAAAAAAAACCTATCAAAATGTGTTTATTAAGTTCCGGATGCTCTCTGATTACATTGTTCAACACCGAACCATCGACGATAAATTTTTTATTTCCACAGGAGATTGGCTTTTCGTTTAGCCATCTCCCTTCCCCCAGTAATATCATCACTTTAAGCTCTTTAATTGCGCGTCTATATTCAGCTCGTCTGCTCATTAACGGCCTCCTTTGGCTACGGACAAATACCTTGATACAGGCGCTAAATATCCGCCCGCTTGGTCTTTACCTGCCCCCGCAGAACTTTCAATAATCGCAGCCATTTTATCTGCCAATGCGTTATCACCAACCTCTTCTCTGAGATTTTCTCTTAGTTCTCCAGAGCGCGATGAATCGCCGCCCATCAACGATGCAGCAAACAATTCTGCTCCTGCCTGACTATTCAAACCATAATCATATCTTGCAGTATCCATTGCTATCTGCCTGAATTCGTCACCATATTGCTGAACAAACTCAGCCGCCTTTCCAGCTCCAGCCTCGCTTGCACTTGCTAATGCCGAAGCAAAAAACATCCCTCTTTCTCTAACAGACATTCCCTGTGCTGCCTCTGAAAGATCTGACTTACCGGTTAACCATTCTTTACCGGCTTCAAATCCACTGATTCCCACACCAATGATATCCCTACCCAGATTTGCAGCACCTACAGCCAGGAAGCCTCCAAGACCATACTCTTGCTTGACGTAATCGTCCCCTTTCTTTGTGTCCTCAATAAACTGATCTCGTTGTTCCGGAGTCATCTGGGCTAACTTAGACATCGATTGCCCAAAACTCTCTGCGAACCCTTCTTTGGCGGCTCCTGCGCCACCCACAACTTGCTGTACAAAACGACCTGCGCCCTCAGCACCTGCAAACAAAGCACTGGATGTTGACGGGGCCAAATCGGATGCCATGATCTGTGCTCTTAACGCAGGCAAGCGGTCATTAAGATATTCATTTCTGCTTGTCCCATAACTCTGCTCAAGTTGTTGGATACCCTTTTCATGAGCGTCACGAACAGAATTTTCAGATCCAATACTGCCTGATTCAGCTAAAAGCTTTTGTTCATTGCTCATTCTTTCCGGTGCCGAAAGTGCGCTCGAATTTTCAACCGGCGAGACATAGCGCGGAGCATCCTTTACCAACATTGCACTTTGACCAGGTTGATTAAAGTCAATACCACTGTTGCCACCAGTGGCCTTTGCTATTGCACTGGCTGCAATTGCTTGTTCAGATGGAGAGTTGGAATTGAGCATAGCAAACAACTGCCCTCCAACTATTGCCCTCTGGGAATCAATACCTAAATCTTTGTAATGCTGGGCTTTTCTTTGCGCAAAATCTCTTGTCTCTGGCGATGACTGTCTAACACCATCTGACAATGACTTACCGGCTGACCAGTTGTTCAGAACTTTGTCAGCTAACGCGCTAATATTATTGTTGCTTGTAGTCCCGATAGTTTGCTGAGCCTGAGATAACTCTTGGTAGGTTTGTTGCGAAGACAAAAGATCAGAACTGGATTGCATGAGCTGCTTTCTCTGCTCTTCACCTAAGCTCTGGGTAAAACGTTGACCTTTATCAGTGGACACTTGCCGAGCCAAATCACTCGTTAATGCTGAACTGTCATCTTTTGTAAAACCGAGTCCGCGAGATAAAGAGTCAATATCAGAACTAAGCTGCTGTCTACTATCCTGACTCTGCGATTGCGCAGATACATCTAAACTACCGTTCATAGATACCGGATTAGCGGCATTTACAGCGGCACCAACCGGTCCTGTAAAAGCAGCAGCAAGTTTTCCGGCATCCACACCAGCGCTGGCTCGCATAGCAATAGCTCCAGCCACAGCATCCGTGTGAGAAGCATTTATCCCACGATCAGTAACATAGTTCTGCGCCGCGGACAAAATACTTTTAGCCTGAGTTGAATCAGACGCTCTCAACGTTTGTCCTAATGAGTGTAGTTGTGAATAAGTCTGTTCTGAACCATGTCCAGAAAACACACTATTACTTAATTGACTAGCGAAGCCTTTCTGAGCCTGTGCAGTAGCAGCAGAACTACTGCTAAGGGCATTACTTACGGTACTTCCTAAGTTAATACTATCAACTAACGACTCACCTCCAGAGGTCATTGTTCCAGCAATTCGGGATTGATTAAATTGTGGTTGTTGACTCAAAACAGAACCACGGTCCACTAAGTCTGGAGACATTAGTTTTTCATTGACGGTATCACTCGCCCCCACTCGTTGAGCAAGACTATTGAAGGCATATACTGAGCCAGTTACTAACATCAACGATAGGACTGGCGTTGCTGCGGCCATCATTCCACCTATCCCTATCCAACGCTCAATTTCGGCCCCAGCATATGCAACACCTTCAAATGAGGATAAGTTCCCTGTGGTATATTTTCCGAGCGCCTGCTGTCCCATTATGTAAATGAATAGATTGATTACCGACATAATTGGCAACCAAAGTTGTACCCATATAAGCATTTGAAGATACTTACCGACCAATAGCAAACCTTTAGAACCTAGCACCATAACAAATGCGGCTATGGGCGTAATCGCATAGGCAAACCCCTCTACCAAGGTCATAAGAGGTTGAATCGATTTTACAAACAAAGACTGTTCGGCTGCATATTGCGTATTTCGCTGAGACTCAGCTTGAGTGAGCATGATTTGTGCGTACGGATCATTCATATCACTGTAGTACTGAGCAAAGCCACGCTGTACGATAGGTTGCAGAAAATTGGCTTTTATAAAATCACCTGCGGCCACATTCGTAACCTGCAGGCGATATAAAGAGTCAGATGTAGCATTCAAAGCATCAGTGGTAGACAGCAAATAGCCAAGAGCTTGTTGCGAAAGGCCAGAATTGAAGGCTGTTTCAAGGGATTGACTCAACTGAATCCAGCCATCTGTACAACTGGGATCTGTCGGGCCAGATGGAGACAGGAACAATCGGGTCCCATATATTTGTGAATCAAATCTGAGAGCTGTACGCCAATTCTCTGTGTTGATTTGATCCTCATTTGACTCACCTAATGAAAATTTAATTGATGTGCATTCTGATATGTAGTTAGTCAGGCTTTTCTTCATATCAACAGCACCGCCTCCTAGGGAATCATTCCAGACAGTCCATAGTGCTGACTCCATTTCGTGATTTCTGAGCTTTGATAATAACTCTAAAGAATCCATGAACTTTGATTCAGTCACACTCGCGACAGGGCTATATGCAACCTCAAATAATTTTGTGAGACCAAATCCAACGCTTGAGATTATAGAACCAGCGGCGGCTGGACCAACAGGTACGTTATCCACTACTCGCACTTGTCCGTTGTACGCGTCCTCAATAGTTACCGTAACGCCGGCTCCAAAGGAAATTGCATACACGAGCCAACAAGCAAAAACTTGATGTAAATCCCAGGATTTAGCTCCCTGGAATAACGACTGAAATGAGATGATAAGAGCGCCAATTAAAAGGCCAATACTTACCATGCGTTCAAAATCACCGGTGCCTGTAGCCATCGCCACAGCAATCATTATTTGCTCTAGAAATGCGGCATCACCGACGGAATAAATACTAAAATCCATTAGCTACTCCTTTTTCCCTGATGCTTGGGCCGCAAGTAAAAGCCGCTGCTTCTTTGTGACATCAAGTAAGCTGTTGTAATAACCCATCAGATCACTTAGCTTCCCGTGTCTCACAATTAATTGGTCATACTCTTGTCTGACAACAGCCCGAGAAGCATCAAGTACATCAACAGCTTTTTGTTGATAGGCATTATCACTGTTAGCTAACGCAATAGTTGTTGCCCGGTATATCTCCTCAATAAACCTGTAGGTTATATCTAGCGCTATGATGGTCTGTGCTTGCTGAGCAAACTGCTCTGCTGTATCACTGGAAACAGCAGCAAGATTTCGGAAAAGTGAGCCAAAGCTACTGGGGAGATTTGATACAAAAGCTATCTCGGCAGAACTTAAAGCCCCAACATTGTTTGCATATTTATAAATCAATCCAGGTGAAGAATCAGAACCAAGAAGTAAATCTGACATTTGATTGCCAATACCCCTGAGCTGAACACTCTTCAGCTCAGAACCAGCAGAAATACAGTTAACCGTATCACTGTCACATGAATAAACTTTAACAGAGCCACCTGAAATGAGATCTCCAAGGGTAATTCTATTCCCCGGTAAGGTGACGATGGGATTAGTACTGTTGTTTGCTCCAGCAAGATTTGGATCATTAATTAAATCACCAATGACAACGGCACCAGTTATAGACATCATGGCTTCAAGCAGGCTGTTATCCCCGTACTGGAACCATGAACTTACACTATTCTTTTTGAGTTGCTTCCAGACAATATTACCTATCATCTCTTGGTAGGCCTGTGGCGAGTTGTCTTTCAGCGTCTTGATTGCCGTTTGTCCATCCGTTTCCTGCGTTGCAGAAAACATGTCTTCAAATAAACCTTTGGTCGATGCTTTTGTACGAGTATCGTTCTTTAGTTTCGTGTCAAAAGCACTTAGTGAATCGTTAACAATACCCTGAGCTAACTGACAAGAATTGCCTAAATGCTGGTTCAAAGCCTGAACTTTCTTCTGAAAGTTTTCTATCCATTTGGCACCATCAGGAAAAACATTATCCAGAGCTAGTTGAAAAGCATAGCCCTTTGCATTTGCTGCCACAGCTCGCATCAGTTGAACAATCTGATCTGCATTCACAAATGATAAAGAACCACCGAATAGATCAACGCCACCACACCCAGCTTTCCAAGATGGAGGGACAAAGCTAACTAGGTTTTCATCAAAAATACGCGCTTTGGTGGTCACACGCCCACCCGCAATAACTCCACGGCGTTGTGTCTCATGAATACCTGGTCTGGTTGTATTACTCATTTCGTTGAATAGTCTATCCATCTCGGACTGAAGCCCTTCAGCCGAGGCATGAGTGGCGACGACAGAGAAGATGATTAAACAAGAGGCAGATAGTGTTCTAATGTAAGGGGGAGAGACTCTCATACTGTTGCTCCAATAGGTTTCGTGTCACCCGAAAGCCTACCGAGCAAATGAGTACAAACCGAACTCCCAAACTGTCCAATTTGGGCAGTCCAAATAAAACTTTCACATGTGAAAGTTAATCATTGAATAATGTCGGCAACTTTGTCACGTCAGTACAAACTTATGATTTTTAAAAAGTTTTACTTAACCCTTGTTGCATTTTCACAAACCAATGGCACTCTATTTCTAAAAGAGGAGCTTTAAATGAAAATGAATATGTCAACTTCCGTAAGTTCAGCTACAGCCTTGTTCGCCGCCATTATGCTCACAGGCTGTGCTACAACTCCAAAATCCTATAATCCAGAGATGTCCAGAGCGCTAAACTTGGCAAGAGCTGGGGGTATTTATGACCAAGATCTGAGAGACTCAGAAGATGGGCGGAACTCATATAAACAGTCTCTATTGATGAAAGCGCTAAATGTCACAAGCCTGGCCTCATCGCTTGATGCTCCATTAAGAGGATTGAACGGTCAGCAAACTCTCATGTTTAACACTGCAAGCATTCTTACATCACCGGATAACCCATCCGCTAGGCCAAGTTTGATGGCATGGATGCCTGCATCAATGGCTAAATCCTCAGGAGATGCTTATAGCAACTATATAAACCTAATTGATAATGCCGTTGCGGTAGCCGCGAAATCTATGAACCTGGATTTAACTAAAATAGTGGAAAGTACAGCGCCTAAGATTGATGGAAATCCACTAATTATGTGGGCAGTAACGGCTCCGCAATTTGGCTGTGATGGCTCAAACTGCGTAATTGCATACAACGTTACAATGCCGAATCCTTGGAAAACACCAGCCTTTGTGGGCAGTGGTAATATTGATAGCTTTAATCTGGCCGCTAATAACACAACTAAATATTCTCGATTGATTTTCACCCAGGTCAGCGACGTGAAATCATTTCCAATGGACGATTTTTACAAAAGTACGAGCCGAGCGCTGCCGGAATGGGCAGTCATGTATTTCCCGCCCAATAGTGTGTTCCAGGATGGCAAAGCTTTACCATATCCAGTTATCTATGAAAAAGGCCAGCAATTGCTATTTAGGAAGGCACAATGAGTCTGTGGCATGAAGAACTGGAACTGGCTTTGCTAAATCTGGAGGATTCAAAAGCCAGTTGTGATGTGATGACTTACGTGATCAGCAATATTTTAGCCAAATCAGACATTCCACATCAGTGCAGAGTAGGTTTTGTTGAAGCTGTGCATAACAAGATACAAATCAATCCGCATTGCTGGATAGAGTTAAAGGATGGATGGGGTATAGACCTGACTTTACGCCGGTGGTTAGGTGATGAGGACCGATGGCCGCATGGAGTATTTAGGCTTTCAGACTATCCACAGATTCAATTCTGGGGAACGCCTTTATTTGCTCCAAAGCTAGACGATGAGGAAATTAACGCTATGTCCGATCACCTGATTAAGACAGTAAAAATACCAGTCATAGTTAATTATCAGACTGGTTTTGATGATGTTTGTTGTACAGATACAAACTTCCGAACGTCACAATTGTAAAAAATGCGAGCAAACTTAGCATTGCAATAGTGAAAGCATCCACGGAACTGAACCTCTCTTTTAAAACGTTATATACTCAAAGTCTAACCAAATTAGCGAGATTTACCAGTGACAAAGACACTAGACCAGATCTTGGAGCAGGAGAAGCCAGAAATTGTAGCCGAGGCCAGACGCAAGGCGTCAGAGATGCTCCGCCTCTTGGATGAGCAAACGACCAAGCAGGATCATGAAATCGATTCAGTAGATTCCTATCCCCAGAAGTAGCAAAGGGCCAGACAAGCTGGCCCTTTGCTTTTCTCAGTAATTACATCACTAAGTACGGTTCATCGTTGTCGCTTTCAGCTATCGTCAAGTCAATAGTGAAAGTGATATCGATGCGCTCAACAGTCCGATTACACTCACGAGCATACTCATCCTGCAGGCTTTTAAACATCGCTTCAGCTTCATCATGAGAAGTAGCTTCTACAGTTTCAACAGCCAACTCACCATCTTTTTCAGTGTAGTTAATCCCACGATAATACACGCGGCCACACACATCAAATTGATGGATCTCTGTTTGATTTTGTCCCAACATTTTAATTCTCCAAGAGTTTAATAGCCGGGACTTAGCCCAACCGGGCTAAGTACCCGGTTGGGTCGTTTAATTAGGGATTAGGCTTCAGGCACGTTGCGTATGGTGAAGGACTCACAAACACCATGCCCGTAAAGCACTGCATTTCCCTGGGGATTTTGTTCCAAAAACTTGCGCGTGGCTTTGAGAGCTGCCCTATAACCAGCATCAGAAGGCTGATACTCTCGAGTGCGCTTTTTTTGGTTTGTTAGAATCAGTCGATACATTAAATCTCCCTCATCTTTGAGCTGACAATAATTTCCTGGTGGAACCTATTACAGCGCGTTCTGCAACCAGCTCACCCTCAAGCGGAGCGCATTCGACAGCATCGGAGACTCTAGGTTGATTGCTACCGGAGGTAGCTTTCAACCATTCACCACACAATGAACTGCTATTAGTTACCAATGGGCTGACGACCCGTACGGGCCGCGTTTTTATCAATGATCGATATGCCAGAATCGAAGCCTTATTTAGTAGTTTGGCGACAATCGTAGCCCCGAAAGCAATAACGCCCACGGTAACAATCATGATCAAAACGAACGTAGAAAAGTACATAAACACCTCCAATTAGTTGGAATTGAAGGGGTTACACCGCATAACCGGTGAACCCCGGTTACGGGATAAATTGATAAAATGCTGTTTGTTTTTGGCGACCAGCTATCGCACATACTCAGCACGGGGCTGAAGTTGATTCAAATTTAACAGCTCATTTCTGAATCGACACGCGCTGTATTGGCCCTTTTTGGGCACAATTAGACAATACTGGAGCTATTTTTATTATGCAGAAGTCCCCCTTCCACCTGCTGTTTATCGTAATTACGATAATTATGATAATACGGTAATTACAAACGGTAATGCGGCGAACGGAAGGTCTGATTAAGAAATATGACATAGGCATAGATGGCTTTTAATCAGCAGAGCCGGTGTTTTTTGGGCGTGGAGGCTCTCCAGGACGGTTAAGCAATTCCCACAAGAGTCGGAACGCATAAAAATGATCCCGTAATGTCGTTGTACTCAATCCTTGATGCCTAGTGTAATACCGGTGAATATGAGCTCTTCCAATTTGCGATGGTGCGTTGACTCCTTTTTCATTGGCGGCAATATCGTTTAGAGCCGCAATTAGCCTTTTTACCATAGCCCGCCGAGCCGTCTTCCCTCCATGCCGCACATAAACATGGCTTCTTTCTCTTACCCATTTTTCCATCAATTACCCCAAATAACTATTTGTCACATCGATGCGACCGTGACCCAATTCCAAAGCCACTTCAGATCTGATTTCTTTGTCCAGCATTTTGGCGTGAGCTACTGATACTCCAAGTTCTTTGGCTAAATATTCATAGTGCTCTCGCCCATGTTTAACACCTGCTTTTACCGGGCAATCAGCACGCATCAAAGTTTTGTAGCGCGTTTGAGCGTAGTGGTGCCGTTCGCCGTGGAAGTTCACCGGATGGCGGCCGATCTCCCGGTAGGCTTCTTGCCGGAACTCACGATAATTCTTCTCGGCGGGGATCATGCTGCGGCCATCCTGTATGGCGGCGGCTCGCTGGAGTGCCGTAATTTGAGCATCACTGGTGATCGGAACAGTGCGCGCCCGGCCCCCCTTGGTGCCATCTTTTATGCTCACGGAGCCAGTTTTCTCGGCCTCTCTTAGTACTCTGGCTGCATCCAGCTTGGCCGATTCCTCGAACCGCAGACCGAAATTACGCTGTAGTTCCAGCAAAGCCCCAAGGCGCTCGGAGGCTGCCTCCATTGCGACATTATGGGAAGCTTTCGAAACACTTCGGTCGCCAGTGGCGATACCTGACCGCTTTGGAAGTCCCCCCTCGGAGACAGGATCTACGCGTACCTGTCGGTCGCCGCGCGCAATCTCCATCACCCGGTTCACTGCGCTCAGGTAGTTCTGCGCCGTGGATGGCGCAATTTCTCCCCGCTCGTAGCGATCATTAAGGTGCGCCGCATAAGCGACCAAATGAGCCTTTTCTATATTCCGCATGTCCTTTATGCCCTGTTCGGACTTAATCCAAGCGCTAAAAACGCTCCATCGGTCATGAATAGTGGCTATGGACTGAAAACTCTTCATCCCCTCCTTGAGAGCGTTCAGGGCAGCCTTGTTTATATCTCGACTACGAAGGCCAAAATTCTGTGAATCCGGATTAGTCCGCTCTGAACGCATTGTTCCCCCTAACTCTGTTAATCAAAATTGCTACTTTGTTGGCCCGTCCGTATCCGGTGGTAAGTGAAACGCAGTTTTTTAATTAGCTCTGCATGCTAAGGCCAACGTTGGGATCTTGCCCAAACACAGGACAGTTAAACCCGATGTCCACGGTCATTAATTACGAACTGTACTGCTATGGAGCGAACTGCTCATTCCATTGGCTGGTCTGTTCCGACGGAACAGACTGCCAGCAGATCCGGCTGGTACTGTCGTGTCATTCTTTGGAAAGGAAAGCGCGAAGCGCGCCAACCGCCGAAGGCGGTATAATTCGCGCACATTCGTGCGCGGTGCGAAAGCCTAGAGCCCTTGAGGCTCAAGGCTTCCGTCGGGGGCTCTACCCCCGTCTCTGTTTACGCCTACGGCGACAGAGACGGGGTGGAGCATCGAGCAAGTTGGGTATTCCAACACTCGTCCTGATGTTGAGGGTGGTCCTCTTTGGTTTGGCTGCTCGGAATCGAGTACCAAGGACACGACATTGCTTTGAGCAAAATCGCGGTATGGAAGCCTGTTAACTTGTGCAATACACAAGCACAGGCAGCAGCATAACGCTGCAAGCATAATGATGATAAACATCTGATTTTCCTCCGGGGAGATTGTTATAGACGGAGGAATGCCCATAGGGGGCAGTCCCCCTGAGGGTTAAGAAATGAAGGCAATCGCCTTAGTTTTGCAGAATGCTGTTTGAAGGCCAGCTACCAAAAACACTTTATATATTAATCAAACAGATAGAGGCGTCAAGTACATCGTAAAGTTGCTTTTGGGTTGCTTTTCAGTGCTTGTCTTTGGGGTGCGGTTTGTTCGTTGGGCTCGAATTTAACTCAACGGTCGCTTTTAGGTGGCTTTTCGGTAATGCTTAGAGCGATGACCAAATATTTAGCATCAATAGATTGCTTTTCGATGGGGTTTTAGTAGGTATATCAGATGTCAGTAAACTTTGAATTAGATGAATTGGAAAGTAGAGCAAAAATAATTGTTGAAGATTTCAGCGGTATTTTTTCTCCATACGACGCTTTTTATATACATTCGATAATTTATTCAGCTAGCCGATGTTTGGAAGCTTTTGAACACTACGAATTTGCAAAGGAAAAACAGGCTGATTCAGACTACTTAATTAGTTTGGTACAAGAGGCAATAGGGCATGCGGCGGCTTTATCTCGATACTTCTGGCCGGTTTGGTATCCGGGCAAGCTAAACAAAACCCATCCCTATCAAGCAGCTCTGAGAAAAAAACGAGGCGAAAAGTTAATATCTGCTTTTGGTATGGAAGAAGACTCACCTATTCATAACAGGGATCTGCGGAACGCCTGGGAACATTTTGATGAAAACTTAGACGACTACCTTCTGAAAAATGATGCTGGACATTTTTTTCCTGACTCAGCAATTGGCAATCATACTCTTGCTGACGAACCGGCCTATCACTTGTTTAAACTTCTGGACCCAGAAGCAGAATGCCTTGTCCTAATGGGGAAAAAGTACTTTTTTGGTCCAATAAAATCTGAGGTCGCAAGAATTTATGATAGGGCCAATTACCTACAGCAAAATGGATATAACTTGAAACCGTTATAGACCCCTGAGCTATAGAGCAATCATAAAGCTGGCTTACCAAACCAGCTTTATGATTATTATGTCCTATAAAAGCTCTGACAAGATTATAGAACTGCCATCTCTTAGCTCAATTAAATTATCTGGTTCAGAACAAAACCACGCATAAGTTCCCCACGCGAGTTCTGACATTGCTTTTTTGAATGGAGCGGCTGAACGATCTTGAAATGCAGTTACAAAAGCAAGATTCTGGGCAGAGAAGCCAGCTTCAATAGCTATCTCAGTTAGCTTCTGTTTACGCATAGAGTTAATTGGACCATCTGAAGCAACAATTTCAATAAAAACAAATAACATGTCACTACCGTCAGTCTTGGTCCCAAGATCAACTAAAATAACGTCAGGTAACGTTTTTGAAGGGTCAATTTTGAGCTTTAACCTACTCGCAAGATCAATACCAACCTTTTCCCCTGACTGAGACAACCATAATACGGCTGGCGTCTTTAAAAACTTCCGAGCGAATTGTTCGATCACCGCCTTACCTATTACGCCTGACGGACCAGACTCAAGCATTACTAACCCAGAATTAGGTAATGTCGCGGTTATCTGATCTGATGCTGCGGCAGTGGCATGCGCACCAAGTAATCGAATTCGACTTAAAGCGGCAGCATTAAGGTGAGAGTTCTGCCAGCTACGAATTAAAGCCTCTAAATCATCCCCAATTAAATCTACATTGAACAGAGCTGCAAATGCTTTTGACATTGCGTATTTAGGAAGAGGAGTTGTCACAGGCAAACCAGTGCGTTCAATAACGGCACCAAGGGCTATAAACCCATATCGAATAGTTTCATCTCTGACAGGTTCTCGAGAATTTGGAGCATACCAGGTCGTAACAGGCCTATCTTTCTTACTAGATAGCGCCTGCTTAACCCAAGACTGACGCTCCTCGTCCGTCAAGAGAGCAGCCTGGACATCAGACATGTCGGTTACTTGGCTTGGCCGAATCCAACGATCAGCACCCTCGACAGCTCCTGCGTAGAACATAACATAGAGAGTTCTTGCAGCCATTTCTCGGATGACATAATTACGATTTTCTGTCCCTTCAGGGAATATTAGAGGTAAGCGTTCAGCAATCACCTCCAGACTTGGTACATGTGGCCAGCTCAAGTTTGCTCTCTCCATACAATCCTGCGATACACTTCTCGATGGAGAGTCTATCAGAACCTGCTGCAATGATCTTCTCCAGCTTTTTCATATCATCCAAGCTCGGTAAAGGCACGGCCATAAGCTCATAAGCAGAAACAGCTACACTACCGCTTATGCAACGGTATATACGGTCAAAGACCTGAGAATTAAGTAATCCGTTGATAGTTTCTACGCTCAATTCCCGTATAAGTGTATCTGCGTAAACGATATTTAAATGATTTTCTACAACGACACCACCATATCGATCAATAAAGTCTTGTGGTATGACAGCACCGAGAACTCTTCGATTTTGTTCTTTAGATGTGGTTCGCTGCACCAAAACACATGAATCAGTAGTTACAAGATGTCGCTGGTTTTTTTCAATTTGAATATAAGGCACATGGTTTCTCTTCACCGAAGAGAATTTAAAGCCATTTGAAGTTACCGATTCAGCCCAAACAAGAGGTAGTGTCCCTTTTGTTTTTTCAGTACGTAACTGGCTTTTATGTCTATTCCAAACAAGTTTCCCAGTCGAAACAACGTAGCCCAGATCAGGGAGACGGGTCTTCATCTTCTTGAGTCGATTTAACAATGCAGCGTCTTCAGCTACTCTAGGGATTAGCCACGGACCATCACCTTTAATAATTGATACCTTTCCAATAGGCTCTACTCTTGCTTCGTTAAGCCCCTCCGGTACTAACAATGAAACCTTTGCTGGTGTTTTTCTTGCTGACTTTTTGAATGTTGCAAGAAGAGTTTCTTGTAAAACATCGTCAAAAACACCCTCTCTATTTGATATAAAATCAAAAGCTCGTGGCGCAGATTCATCAATTAACAGCTCACGTAATGCCTTGAAATATTGCCCACCCAAAAATGATGTAGGTGTTAAGTAAGCTATTACCCCTTCAGGCTTGGCGAGTCTTAAAGCGAGGTCGGTGAAAAGACCATATAAATTGGCATGACCAAACAGTGAGCGACTAAACTTCTCTCTAACTTCTGTATCAAGAGAAACTTTACCGTATGGAGGATTGCCTATTACAAGATCAAAATCTACAGGTGACTGGTACGTTAGAGCGTCACAAATACTGATAACGCTTTTTGCAAGCCGCCTTCTGGCAATAATGCAATGTTCTATTAATACACACTCTAATAAGACATGCGTCATCCAGGCAGCAAATGGATCTATCTCAACCCCCTTGAGCCTCTTGCCAATTTGCGCAAGCTTCCATTCACTTGAAGCATGTTTGGAACGTTGGAGCATTCGCATAGCGACTGGCGCAAGGAAAGCACCTCCGCCGCATGCAGGATCAATTACCGACGCGGTACTGAAATCAACGCCTGCTTCTTCAGCCAAATCAAGAAGCCTAGATACCAAAGGTGGCGGAGTGTAATAAGCTCCTAAATCAGATCGATAAGCAGTAGGCAACATGGCTGTATATATTGATCCTATAAGATAGCCCGCATCAATATCAGGGAATTGTGCGATCACTTTACCGGTATTTTTAGCAACATCCTCTGCATCGAGAGTAATTTCGGCCAATTCAGAATCAGTTGGGATTGAAAAAATTTTAAGCTTGCTATTGTGCCTAGCGTTAATTTCGTCCCAATAAGATTTTATTAAAGCTGCGCAATAAGACCTGGCGATTTTAAGTCGATACTGGTCATCTATGACAGAGTTAGCATAACCACGAGCCATACCTTTACAGGCCTCATAACGAACAAGAGGCTCTGCTGACTCACTTAAAAGATCCTGAAAGTGGAAAGCGTTCATATACTTGCCCCCTCACGGTCAGGTTTTATGACCCCGACACTGTTATAAATTGTTGTTCTAGATACACCAAATCGTTTAGCTACATCGGAAACGGGTATGCTTGGATCTTTTAGTAATACCTTAATCTCTCGAATATCCTTTGGTGCGAGCTTCGGCTTTCTGCCACCTTTACGTCCCCGAGCCCTAGCAGCATCGAGTCCAGCTTTAGTCCGTTCACTAATTAAATTACGCTCAAACTCAGCTAAAGCTGCAAATACATGAAAAATCAACTTTCCAGAAGCACTATTGGTTTCAATCTGCTCTTGTAAGCTCAGGAATCCAACTCCCCGTTCATCAATCAAATTAGTCACGACTTTAACCAAATCACCCAGGCTGCGACCGAGTCTATCGAGCCTCCAAACAACTAACGTATCACCTGGCCTGAGAGCCTTTAGACAGTTATCTAGTTCTGGCCGGGCAGTACTTTTACCGCTGGCTTTGTCCTCATAAATGATTTCACAACCGGCAGCAACCAACGCATCCCGCTGGAGATGCAGGTTCTGGTCATCAGTTGATACTCTGGCATAGCCGATTATTTGATTCATGCACGTTTTATTTACATAGTTTTTTATACGAGTATTTTAACAGATTATTGATTAAAAAACCAATCCATAGGTAAGTGTTCTAACTGTTCAATAAACGGTGGTTTTCTGGACAAAAAAAAGTCCGCATCCAATTTGGGTTGCGGACTTTTTGCACTTAATTATTGATAGATTAGATGGATATCGTTGAGGTGAAAATCAAAAGCATTAAGAGTATGGGTAAAACCCACCATGTTCAGCGATATCCTGAATAATCAAACTGGATATCTCGCTGCCACTAGATGCTAACTCTCGAAGGTACGGTATAGCCTCAACACCTTTATCGACGGCCAAAATGAACGCTGCTGATTCTCTTAGTTCCATACTGTCGCAGCCATTCCTGATTATTCTAATTAGATACTGTGATGCACTACCTACACAGTTAATTACAGCTTCGACCGATTGCCCGATAGCTCCCCTCTGTATTCCGTTGTCATCGATCATGGACAGTAACTTACGTATGTCACCTTCATCAAACGAATTAAACAAGTCAGCGGCATAACATCTAATCTCTGACTTTATCTCTTCGCCACTGTATGAAATATCGCCATGCCAAGGGATATGGGCTAGAAGATAAATGAGTAATCTAGGAATTTTGGCAATACTTCTTATTTTGAAAGCTCTAACCAACTCATCCCAGGTTTGGTATGTATTAGGAAATCGCCTAAATAACGTTGTTAAACCAAGCCAAGCCTCGTCATCATTACTGCTTCTAACAAGTCTTAAACTGTCTTCCAGAGAAATATTTGGCCCTCTCCCAGTAACCAAGGGCTTAAAGTAAGAAATGAACTTCTCTTCATCAAAGTGATTGGCACGACTCAAATCGAAACTAATGGAGCTAGCGTGAACGTTACTCTTCAGAAATTTCTTAATATCTGTCCAATAAGCCGTGTCGAGAGATGGTATGTAAACAACAGCAAAAAGGGGGACCTTATAATTTGTCCAGTAATCCCTATGAGTTCCTATCCTAAATGAACAGGAGTTTTTAGAACTATCATAGTAAGAGTCACCAGACTTGATCTGCAAAGCAAAAAGGTGGTTTTCTGGCTGACCATTTGAGTTTATCAACTCGCAAATCGCATCTATCCCAAGATCATTTTCCTGCTCAATCTTTTGAAACAAGCAGCCAACTCCCTCGATAACTCCTCTTACGTAGTTAATACCTTTCTTAGAGGTTACTAACGATTTTGCATAGGTTGGCATATTGGTTCCTCAATACCTTGAACACTGACGCAGAACGCATTTTTTAATATAATATGTTCTGGCAGTACAAAGTAACCGTACTTAGGTGAATAACCGAAATTACCCCAAATGCACGCCAATTTAATTATAGTTAATTGATAATTAATGTTTTTTCACTTTCTGTATCGGAAAATAATTAACCTTAATATTATTTCCATATAAATCAGCCCATACAATATGGGCTGATTTTTTATCTACAACCGAATATTTCCACTCATCGGCTAACTCATGATTCGACGTGGCGGTAATGATCTTGCATTTGATAGGATCTTGCATAAAGCGCGAATATCAATGCCGCCAAGATGGCAAAACCTGCGAAGAAAAACATCTGAAATGCGGTAATACTGATCCCCGTCTGGGCAATTTGTTCGGTCACAGCCGGACTTTTCACACTGACGTTCGCCAGTAACACCCATAAGTTACCGACAGTCACAGATAAGGTCCAAAAACTCATGATAGTGCCTTTCATAGCTTTAGGCGCTTGGCTGTAGGCAAACTCTAGTCCAGTGGCAGAGACTAATACTTCACCAAAGGTGAGCAAAGCATAGGGCACAATCTGCCAAAATATTGATAATGCCGAGCCGCCATCCATCACCAATTGAATGCTACCAACGACTATCCAACTCACGCCCGTGATGGCAATCCCTGCCCCCATTTTACGCAAAGCAGTTAACTTTATACCCATACGCTCAATCGCCGGATATAACACAAAGTTATTAAATGGGATAAGTAACATAACTAATAATGGGTTTAAAGCTTGCATCATGGCGGGTTCAAACCATTCAGGTTTAGACATGTCATTGGCTTGCAGTATCCAAGTGGACGCTTTCTGATCGAACAAAGACCAAAAAGGAGTCACTAACGCAAATAATATTAAGATCCGTAGTACTGAGCGTACCCCATCAACGGCGATATCCGGATGGATCCCCCTAGCCCGTTCGAGTTGCAATGAAGCCCCTGCGCCAACAAATCCCATCACTAGCACTAACGCACAACACAAACCAGCAACGATACCTAAGGTTGGAATATTCACTAAAGCATACGCTGCAGAAATTATCCCAACTAAAGCTAACACTAAACCTATGTTGGCTTGACCAGCGATTTTAGTGAGCAATGCGGTACGAATAACGGGTAAAAAACCATGGGGATTTTTCGGCTCGGGTGGCATATGCACATAACGTTTGCGACCTAACCAGAAGAACACAGTTGCAATAAACATTAAGACACCAGGGATCCCAAATGCGACCGCAGCACCATAATATTTCAATAGTAATGGCATCGATAACGAGGCAAAGAAGGAGCCAAAGTTAATCGTAAAATAAAACAGATCAAACGCTTTCTGCGCCAATGTTTTATTGGTTTGATCAAATTGATCTCCCATAAAGGAAGAAACCAAGGGCTTAATCCCACCCGATCCGAGCGCAATTAAAAATAATCCCGTATAAAACCCTTGAATACTGTGTTCAAAAATAGCGAGAAACGCATGACCAACACAGTAAATCAAGCTTAACCATAAGATAGTATTGTATTTACCGAAAAAACGATCGGCAATCCAACCACCGAGTAACGGGAAAAAATACACTCCAATGACAAAGGAATGGAACACATCCTTAGCCATAGTTCCGCGCAGTTCTTCTGGAATAGACAACAAAAGTGCTGTCATCAAGAATGGGGTAAGAATATTCCGCATACCGTAAAAGCTAAAACGTTCACAAGCTTCACTGGCTATGATGTAAGGAATTTGCCGTGGCCACTGGGGCGCATTTACGGGTGTTGTCATGGATCATCCTATTATAATTATTTGATTTTAAATGAAATTAACTTTTTAAATATATTAATTATGTATCAAGAAGCTAAAGGTAACATGTAAGCGAAACCAACCTTATATAAAGGATGCAAAAACTGCAAAAATCACGTATTGCTTCTGTGGTCCTATCCACATTTCCTTTATGATGAACATAATAATAGCCATTCAGCTATCTATTTAATTGAAATTAGTTTTAAAAACAACAACACACTGAGAAATCATAATGGCAAAGATTGAAGTAATCGTTGGTACAACATTGGGCAGTGCAGAGTATGTTGCCGACGAAATGATGGCCCAATTAACGGAGCAAGGACATCAAGTTCAAGTTCATTTAACCCCAACATTGTGCGAAATAGACACCCATGCACAGTGGATTATCGTGTCATCAACTCATGGAGCTGGTGATCTTCCAGATAATATTCAGCCTTTTTTCAACGAAATTACCGAGCAAAAACCGGATCTCAGCCAAGTAAACTTTGCCTTATGTGCAATTGGTGACTCAAGTTACGATACCTTTTGCCAAGGCCCAGAAAAATTAATTTCGGCCATTCAAGACTGCGATGCAAAAGCCTTTGTGGATAAGATCCAGATCGATGTACAGCTTGATCCTGTGCCGGAAGACCCAGCCCTTGCATGGTTAGCACAATGGCAACAGGATATTTAAGATCGCTTATTGGATAAGGTCCCGATCTATGTACAGTTTAGATCCTATTTATCCACAATTTACTTATTTAAAGTATAAACATGTGGATAAGCTATTATTTAGATCTGATCAACCTCTGTACTATTCACAGTCCGATCTGCTTAATGATCCGCCTTGTGGATAAGTAGGCGATCTATCCCCATGTTTAATGACATTAGATCGCGATCAGATCACAGGATCAAGATCGCGCTAATTAATGATTTATATAATGAATTTGGGTTATGCACAGAAAAATGCGATCCTAATAGTAAACATAATAAGAAGATCTATATAAAGATCTTAAGATCTATTAGTCCGGATCATCTCGATCTAACAGCGTAAAATGATCATTCACCTAAGACGAAGCAAATGCTAAAATGCTCGGCTCGTACTGAGTCTCTTAGCAATTGAAGGTAGTGGCATGCATTTTCATGAACGGTTTGATGTTATTGTTGTTGGTGGTGGTCATGCCGGAACTGAAGCCGCGTTGGCAGCAGCAAGAATGGGATCAAAAACATTATTACTAACGCACAATATCGATACGTTAGGACAAATGTCATGTAATCCAGCGATCGGTGGTATAGGCAAAGGCCATTTAGTGAAAGAAATTGACGCCTTAGGTGGTGCAATGGCAATCGCAACCGATTATGCAGGGATCCAATTTAGAACCTTAAATTCAAGTAAAGGCCCAGCAGTACGAGCAACACGTGCACAAGCTGACCGTGCACTGTATCGTCAAAAAATCCAAAATATATTACAAAACCAACCTAACTTACGTATTTTCCAACAAGCCGTAGATGACTTAATTGTTGAAAATCATCAAGTAGTTGGTGTAGTTACCCAAATGGGTTTAGCTTTTGAATCTCCAGCTGTTGTATTAACAACAGGTACATTCTTAAGCGGCAAAATTCATATAGGCTTAGAAAACTACAGCGGTGGCCGTGCAGGCGATCCACCAGCGATTGCTTTAGCAAATCGATTACGTGAATTACCGATCCGAGTCGGCCGTTTAAAAACAGGTACACCGCCACGCATCGATGCAAACACGATCGATTTTTCTCAAATGGCTGAACAGAAAGGCGATTCTCCGTTACCTGTCATGTCATTTATGGGGGATGTCAGTCATCATCCAAAACAGATTTCTTGCTGGATCACTCACACCAATGAAAAAACCCATGAAATTATTCGTGGTGGTTTAGACAGAAGCCCTATGTATTCAGGCGTCATCGAAGGTATTGGTCCACGTTATTGCCCATCGATTGAAGACAAGATCCACCGCTTTGCGGATAAATCTTCGCATCAGATCTTCATCGAACCAGAAGGTTTAAATACCAATGAGATCTATCCTAACGGGATCTCTACTAGCTTACCTTTCGATGTACAGTTGAATTTAGTACGTTCGATCAAAGGCATGGAAAACGCAGAAATCATGCGTCCAGGTTATGCGATCGAATACGATTATTTCGATCCAAGAGATCTGAAAAACTCATTAGAAACCAAAGCAATCAACGGTTTATTCTTCGCTGGACAAATAAACGGTACTACAGGTTATGAAGAAGCCGGTGCTCAAGGTTTGTTAGCAGGCATGAATGCCTCGCTGCAAGTGCAAGGCAAAGAAGCCTGGTGTCCACGCCGTGACGAAGCGTATCTTGGAGTACTAGTTGACGATTTATCGACTCTGGGTACCAAAGAACCGTACCGTATGTTTACTAGCCGTGCCGAATACCGTTTGCTACTCCGTGAAGATAACGCTGATATTCGCTTAACGGCAAAAGGTCGCGAATTAGGTTTAGTTGACGACACTCGCTGGGCGGCATTTAGTGAGAAGTTAGAATCGATCGAACTTGAGTTACAACGTTTGCGCGCTCAATGGGTACATCCAAATTCACCTTTGATCCATGCGTTAAACCCACATTTGAATACGCCGATCTCTCGCGAAGCATCATTTGAAGAATTACTGCGTCGTCCAGAAATGGATTACAGCAAGTTGATGCAGATCGAAGGTTTTGGTCCAGGGCTTGAAGATCCACAGGCGGCTGAGCAAGTTCAGATTCAAGTTAAGTATTCTGGTTATATTCAACGTCAGCAGGAAGAGATCAACAAAGCTGTGCGTAATGAGAACACTGGTTTACCTTTGACGCTCGATTACAAAGAAGTACCGGGCTTATCGAACGAGGTGATTGCTAAGTTAAATAACCATAAACCAGAAACCATAGGCCAAGCCTCACGGATCTCTGGTATTACGCCTGCGGCTATTTCAATTTTGTTGGTTCACCTCAAAAAGCGTGGCTTATTACGTAAGAGTGCGTAAAAGCTAGCTTAATCGCTGCTTAGGTCATAGAAGGGAAGCATTCAGGCTTCCCTTCATCGTTTTCGGGCTTCATAATAGCCTTCGCGTTCATAATCGTATCTTTGTTGAGGTTGCTCAGTGTTATCTGCCCAGTTAGAGGCTTATTTAGCCGAAATTAATTTGCCCGCAACCGCCGAGCAAAAAAAACAACTAATTGATTTTGTTGGCATGCTCAACAAATGGAATAAAGCCTATAACCTGACATCGGTGAGAGATCCTGAAGCTATGCTGATCCGTCATATCATGGACAGTTTAGTGGTTTCAAAACACCTGCAAGGTAAACGTTTTATCGATGTAGGCACTGGACCGGGTTTACCAGGGATCCCATTAGCCATTATGAATCCCGATAAACAATTTGTGTTATTGGACAGCTTAGGTAAACGTATTCGTTTTCAAAAACAAGTGTCCTTTGAATTAGGCATACATAACATCAGCTCAGTTGAAAGCCGCGTAGAAGCTTATCAACCGGAGGATAAATTCGACGGCGTATTAAGTCGTGCATTTGCCTCAATCCAAGATATGCTGACTTGGTGCCATCATCTCCCCGCCGAACATGGACAGTTTTATGCACTTAAAGGCCAGTTGAATGATGAAGAGATGCAACATATTCCCAGTGGATTTGTGGTGAAAGAAGTTATCGAGCTTAAGGTGCCTAAACTCGATGAAAAAAGACATTTATTGAAGATAATCAAAGAATAACAGGCTTAAAAGTGATAAATAAATCATTTATAAGCAAGGGCAATAAACCAGCATTTACATACAGGGTGATATTGTGGGTAAAGTGATTGCCGTGGCTAACCAGAAAGGTGGCGTAGGAAAAACAACTACTTGCGTTAACCTCGCCGCTTCGTTAGCAGCAACAAAACGTAAAGTATTATTGATCGATCTCGATCCTCAAGGTAATGCCACCATGGGGAGCGGTGTCGATAAGTATGACGTAGCTAATACAGCCTATGAATTATTGGTTGAAGAAAAATCCTTCGACGAGATCGTCATTAAAAACACTGCGGGTAAGTATGATCTGATCGCCAGTAATGGCGATGTCACTGCGGCAGAAATCAAATTGATGGAGTTTTTTGCCCGTGAGATCCGTTTGCGTAACGCGCTCGCACCGATCAAAAATCAATATGATTATATCTTTATCGACTGCCCTCCTTCATTGAACATGTTAACTGTGAACGCTATGTCAGCGGCTGACTCTGTACTCGTGCCTATGCAGTGTGAATATTATGCCCTTGAAGGCTTAACTGCGCTGATTGATACCATCACTAAGCTTGCTGCTATGGTTAATCCTGGACTTGGCATCGAAGGCATTTTACGTACTATGTATGATCCGCGTAATCGTTTGTCTAATGATGTGTCCGATCAGCTAAAACAACATTTTGGTGACAAAGTCTATCGTACCGTTATCCCACGTAATGTGAGGCTAGCAGAAGCACCAAGTTTTGGAGCGCCTGCTATGTATTACGATAAATCGAGTGCTGGCGCTAAGGCGTATCTAGCGCTTGCGGGTGAAATGATCCGTCGTTCAGAACAACAAACTCAGGCTAAGCAAGCGTAAAGGATCACCATGACGTTGAAAAAAAGAGGATTAGGCAAAGGGTTAGATGCCCTACTGAGTAACAGTCATGCCGCCAGTAAAAAGCACACTGACGAAGCTGATGTTGTCGATAAAAAAGAAGAGCTTATCCATCTCGATTTAGACTTATTACAGCCAGGTAAGTATCAACCTCGTAAAGACATGTCCCCCGAAGCGTTGGAAGAACTGGCACACTCTATCCGCAACCAAGGCATTATTCAGCCTATCGTTGTGAGACAAGTGACGAATAACATGTATGAGATCATTGCGGGTGAACGTCGTTGGCGTGCTGCGCAACTTGCTGGCTTGAATAAAATCCCCTGCATAGTAAAGCAAGTACCTGATGAAGCCGCTGTTGCTATTGCTTTGATTGAAAACATCCAGCGTGAAGACTTAAATGCCATGGAAGAAGCCATTGCATTGCAACGTTTAATGCAAGAGTTTGAACTGACTCACCAACAGGTTGCCGATGTTGTGGGAAAATCCAGAGCGAGTGTATCTAACTTGTTACGTTTAAACGGCTTAAATGAGCCGGTTAAGCGTCTACTCGAGTATGGCGACATTGATATGGGTCATGCTCGCGCTTTGTTGGCAATTGAGGGAGAAGAACAAACAAATCTTGCGAGATTAGTGGCCGCTAAGGAATTAACCGTTCGCGAAACTGAACGATTAATTAATCAAACCTTAAATCCGCCTAAACAAGCCGAAACTACGACTAAAGATCAAGATGTTTGTCGTTTAGAGCAGCAGTTAATTGAAAGATTAGGTGCCAAGGTTTCGATCGCTCATAGCAGTAAGGGCACGGGTAAAATTGTAATTAACTATCAGAATCTGGCTGAATTAGACGGAATTCTTAGTAAAATTCATTAATGTCTGTAGATTAACAGTTTTTAATGTAAATTTGTGACAGATGCTAATCTTACATTTTAACTCGTTTGGCGCGAGATCACGTTAAAAGTGTTGTTTTTCCTTATCTCAAAGTTGCAATGAAGGCGTGAAAAGGTATACTTTCGCAAGCTTTTTGTGCATCGACATAAATACGGGTATTTGTCATCCGGTCATCGAAACAAAAAGTATGAATGCGGAGAGGATGAATTGAGTAAGGTTTTAGCGCGTCGTGGCCGGTGGTCAGCCTATAAATTGGTGATGATGCAGGCGGCGGTCGCTGGGGGTGCTTCAATTCTCTTTTTCGCCGTGTGGGGAGTTCAGTTTGGCTATTCTGCATTAGCAGGTGGTTCAATCGCTGTGCTCCCTAATTTTGTATTCGCAACCCTCGCTTTCTCCCACACGGGAGCAAGTTCAGCTGCAAAAGTCATAAAGACTTTTTACTGGGGGGAAGCGGTAAAGTTGCTGTTAACCATCGCAATGTTTTCGTTTGTGTTTATCAATCTTAAGGTCGCTTTTATGCCGCTTTTTGTTTGTTATGTGCTGACGCTAATCGTGCATTGGACAGCTCCTTTATACTTCAAGCAAAGTTAAGTGGGATGAATCATGGCTGCAACTGGTGAAGCGTTAACACCGCAGGGCTATATCCAACATCACCTTACCAACTTAAGTGTTGGTGAAGGCTTTTGGACATGGCACATTGATTCGTTGTTCTTTTCGGTTGGTCTTGGTGTTCTGTTTCTGTGGATTTTCCGCAGCGTTGGTAAAAAAGCGACTTCCGGTGTTCCTGGCAAACTGCAATGTTTTGTTGAGATTATCGTCGAGTTCGTAAATAACAGCGTGAAAGAAAGTTTTCATGGTCGCAATGCTCTGATCGCGCCTTTAGCTCTGACCATTTTTGTATGGGTATTCATGATGAACTTCATGGATATGATCCCTGTAGATTGGCTGCCTCACGCAGCAAGTTTAATGGGTATTCCCTATCTAAAAGCGGTTCCGACGACTGACGTTAACATTACTTTTAGCTTAGCTATTGGTGTGTTCGTGCTGATTATTTTTTACAGCATTAAGGTCAAAGGTGTGTCTGGGTTTGTTAAAGAATTGACACTACAGCCCTTTAACCATAAGGCAATGATACCCGTCAACCTCCTATTAGAGACTGTTACTTTGATTGCTAAGCCAATTTCATTGGCATTGCGACTCTTTGGTAACTTGTACGCAGGTGAGTTGATCTTCATCCTTATTGCGCTGATGTATGGTACCAACTTGTTATTATCTACCCTAGGTGTGACTCTGCAACTGGGCTGGTTAATATTCCACATTTTGGTTATCACGCTGCAGGCGTTTATCTTCATGATGTTGACCATTGTTTATTTAAGCATGGCGCATGAAGATCATTAAGGATTGCTGAAGAAATTTTAAACTAAATCATCAACTAATATAGATTTAGATACTGGAGATACAGATGGAAACGATTTTAGGCATGACAGCTATCGCTGTTGCTCTGCTGATTGGTATGGGTGCTCTTGGTACTGCAATCGGTTTCGGCTTATTAGGCGGTAAGTTCTTGGAAGGCGCTGCGCGTCAACCAGAAATGGCTCCTATGCTACAAGTTAAAATGTTCATCGTAGCGGGTCTTCTTGACGCCGTAACTATGATCGGTGTTGGTATCGCATTATTTATGCTATTTACCAACCCACTGGGTGCAATGCTGTAAAAAACGCTTCTGTCTTAACTCTAAATAGGAGGCTGTTGTGAATTTCAACGCTACCCTAATCGGTCAGACGGTCGCCTTTATCATCTTCGTGTGGTTTTGCATGAAGTTTGTATGGCCCCCTTTGATGAATGCCATCGAAGAGCGCCAAAAAAGGATTGCTGACGGTCTAGCTGATGCTGATCGTGCGGTAAAAGACCTGGAGTTGGCACAAGCGAAAGCGACTGACCAACTAAAAGAAGCCAAGGTAACGGCTAATGAAATTATTGAGCAAGCTAACAAGCGTAAAGCTCAAATAGTTGAAGAAGCCAAAACCGAAGCAGACGCTGAGCGTGCTAAAATCATCGCTCAGGGTAAAGCAGAAATTGAAGCTGAACGTAATCGCGTCAAAGAGGATCTGCGTAAGCAGGTTGCTACTCTTGCCATCATGGGTGCTGAGAAGATCCTTGAGCGTTCTATTGATCCAGCCGCCCACAGTGACATAGTTAATAAACTAGTCGCTGAAATTTGATAAGGGAGTTGAGTTATGGCTGAATTAACCACCATCGCTCGCCCTTACGCAAAGGCAGCTTTTGACTTTGCTATTGAACAAGATGCAGTGGATTCTTGGGCTGAAATGCTCACGTTTGCCGCATTGGTGAGTGAAAACGAAACCATGCAACCACTGTTAGCTGGCTCTTTAGCCAGCACTAAGCTCGCAGCACTCTTTATTAGTGTGTGTGGTGAGCAAGTCAATGTGCAAGGTCAGAACCTGATAAAGGTAATGGCTGAAAACGGTCGCTTAAAGGTGCTACCTGCTGTATCTCAGTTATTTACTGAATACCGTAATGAGTGGGCAAAAGAAGTAGAAGCCGATGTGGTTTCTGCAACTGAGCTGAGCTCTGAACAACAACAGCAGATTAGTATTTCTTTAGAGAAACGTCTCGCACGCAAAGTTAAGCTGAATTGTAGCACTGACGCCGCGCTCATCGCCGGTGTAATCATTAAGACAGGAGACCTAGTCATCGATGGCTCGGTCCGCGGTAAGTTATCGCGTCTGTCTGATAAGCTGCAGTCGTAATTGGGAGTTTGAGCATGCAACTGAATTCCACTGAAATCAGCGATCTGATTAAGCAGCGGATCGAGCAGTTCGAAGTCGTTAGCGAATCTCGTAACGAAGGTACTATCGTTGCGGTAAGTGACGGCATCATCCGCATCCACGGCCTAGCCGACGTGATGCAAGGTGAGATGATCGAACTGCCTGGTAACCGTTTTGCAATCGCGTTGAACCTTGAACGTGATTCTGTCGGTGCCGTAGTAATGGGTCCTTATGCTGATTTAGCAGAAGGCGTAAAAGTGAAAACGACTGGCCGTATTCTGGAAGTTCCAGTTGGCCGCGGTCTTCTTGGCCGCGTTGTTAACACTCTAGGTGAGCCAATTGACGGTAAAGGACCTATCGATAACGATGGTTTCTCGCCAATTGAAGTTATCGCACCAGGTGTTATTGAACGTCAGTCTGTTGATCAACCAGTTCAAACTGGTTACAAAGCCGTTGATGCCATGATCCCTATCGGTCGTGGTCAACGTGAATTGATCATTGGCGACCGTCAAACTGGTAAAACAGCAATGGCGATCGACGCAATCATCAACCAGAAAAATTCTGGCATTAAATGTGTGTACGTCGCGATTGGCCAAAAGGCTTCTACTATCGCTAACGTAGTACGCAAGCTAGAAGAACACGGTGCGTTAGCTAACACTATCGTTGTTGTTGCAACTGCTTCTGAAGCCGCTGCTCTACAATACTTAGCGCCATATTCTGGTTGTTCTATGGGTGAATACTTCCGTGACCGCGGTGAAGATTCTTTGATCGTATACGATGATTTGTCTAAGCAAGCAGTTGCTTATCGTCAAATTTCGTTACTGCTCAAGCGTCCACCAGGCCGTGAAGCTTACCCAGGTGACGTATTCTATCTACACTCACGTTTATTAGAGCGTGCATCACGCGTTAACGCGATTTATGTAGAAAAGTTCACTAAAGGTGCAGTAACTGGCAAAACTGGTTCTTTAACCGCGCTGCCGATTATTGAAACGCAAGCGGGTGACGTTTCTGCATTCGTACCGACCAACGTAATTTCTATTACCGATGGTCAGATCTTCCTTGAGACCGATCTGTTTAACTCTGGCCTACGTCCAGCGGTTAACCCAGGTATTTCTGTTTCTCGTGTTGGTGGTGCGGCTCAGACTAAGATCATCAAGAAACTGTCTGGTGGTATTCGTACCGCACTAGCACAGTATCGTGAGCTTGCTGCGTTCTCGCAATTTGCATCTGATCTTGACGATGCAACACGTGCTCAGCTTGAGCATGGTGTGCGTGTTACCGAACTGATGAAGCAAAAGCAATATGCTCCTATGAGCGTAGCCGCTCAAGCTGTGTCTATTTTCTCAGCTGAAAAAGGTTACCTGAAGAGTGTTGAGCTGAATAAGGTCGGTAATTTCGAAGCCGCTCTGCTCTCGTTCATGAACAGCGAGCATGCTCCTTTAATGAAGCTTATCAATGATACTGGCGATTATAGCGCTGATATCGAAGCTGAATTAAAAGCTGGCCTCGACAAGTTCGTAGCAACCCAAACCTGGTAACAATGATAGAGGTGTCTTAAGACACCTCAGGTCCAGATTGGAGAGTAGAGATGGCCGGCGCTAAAGAGATTAAAACCAAGATCGCGAGTGTGAAAAACACTCAGAAGATCACGTCCGCCATGGAAATGGTGGCAGCCAGCAAAATGCGCAGAGCGCAGGAACGCATGGCTGCGAGCCGTCCATATGCGGAAAGCATGCGTAAGGTGATCGGTCACGTCGCGCAAGGTTCTCTCGAGTATAAACACCCCTATTTGGAGGTGAGAGAGGCTAAGCGGGTTGGTTACATTGTTGTAGCAACCGACCGTGGCCTTTGTGGTGGTCTGAACGTTAACCTTTTCAAAAAGGTTATTGCAGACGTGAAAAGCTGGAAAGCCCAAGGTGCAGAATTTGAATTTTGCCCTATCGGTGCACGTAGTGTGCAGTTTTTCAAAAACTTCGGTGGACAAGTGTCTGCTCACGCTTCAGGTTTAGGCGATGCTCCAAAGCTCGCTGACTTGATCGGGACAGTCGGTGTCATGCTAGAAGCTTACAACGAAGGCAAGCTGGATCGTCTGTACGTGGTATTTAACAAATTTGTGAATACTATGACGCAGACTCCTGTGATCGAGCAGCTGCTACCTTTGCCTAAATCAGAAGATGATGAAACTGCTCATCGTTGGGATTATATCTACGAGCCAGATCCAAAAGCACTTTTGGATACTTTATTGGTCCGTTATGTAGAATCTCAGGTTTACCAAGGTGTTGTTGAAAACATTGCCTCTGAACAAGCTGCCCGTATGGTGGCAATGAAGTCGGCAACAGACAACGCGGGTGAGCTTATCAACGACTTGCAACTGGTCTATAACAAGGCCCGTCAGGCTGCGATTACGCAGGAACTGTCGGAAATTGTTTCTGGTGCCTCTGCGGTTTAGGTTAGGTAACGAATACAAGTTTTAGAGGATTAATCATGAGCACAGGTACTGTTGTCCAAGTGATTGGCGCGGTTGTGGACGTAGAGTTCCCACAAGATGCCGTACCTCAAGTATATGACGCTCTGAAAATCGTAGGTGAAGGCCCGTGTAATGGTTTGGTGCTGGAAGTTCAGCAACAGCTAGGTGGTGGTGTAGTTCGTACCATCGCTATGGGTTCTTCTGACGGTCTGCGTCGTGGTCTTGAAGTAGTAAACTCAGGTTCACCTATTACTGTTCCTGTTGGTACCGCCACTCTTGGCCGTATCATGAACGTATTAGGCGAGCCTATTGATGAAGCGGGTCCAATCGGTGAAGAAGAGCGTTATGTTATTCACCGTACAGCTCCTTCATACGAAGATCAATCAAGCTCTACTGAACTGTTAGAGACTGGCATCAAGGTTATCGACCTTGTTTGTCCATTCGCTAAGGGCGGTAAAGTCGGTTTGTTCGGTGGTGCGGGTGTTGGTAAGACAGTTAACATGATGGAACTGATTAACAACATCGCTAAAGCCCACTCGGGTCTTTCTGTATTCGCCGGTGTAGGTGAACGTACTCGTGAAGGTAACGACTTCTACTACGAGATGAAAGATTCTGGCGTTCTCGACAAAGTGGCCATGGTTTATGGTCAGATGAACGAGCCTCCAGGTAACCGTTTGCGTGTTGCACTGTCTGGTCTGACTATGGCAGAGAAGTTCCGTGACGAAGGTCGTGACGTACTGTTGTTCGTTGACAACATCTACCGTTATACCTTAGCCGGTACTGAAGTATCTGCACTGTTAGGTCGTATGCCTTCTGCGGTAGGTTATCAACCAACATTGGCTGAAGAGATGGGCGTTCTGCAAGAGCGTATCACTTCAACTAAGACGGGTTCTATTACTTCTGTACAAGCGGTATACGTACCTGCGGATGACTTAACCGATCCGTCACCAGCAACAACCTTCGCTCACTTAGATGCGACTGTTGTACTGTCACGTCAAATTGCTTCTCTGGGTATTTACCCAGCGGTTGACCCATTGGATTCGACTTCACGTCAATTAGATCCATTGGTTGTTGGCCAAGAGCATTATGACGTTGCTAACGGCGTGCAAACTGTACTGCAACGTTACAAAGAGCTGAAAGACATTATTGCGATTCTGGGTATGGATGAATTGTCTGATGAAGACAAGACTGTCGTATTCCGTGCTCGTAAGATTGAGCGTTTCTTATCTCAGCCTTTCTTCGTAGCAGAAGTCTTTACTGGATCTCCTGGTAAGTACGTTTCTCTGAAAGACACTATCCGTGGCTTTAAGGGTATTTTGAACGGTGAGTTTGATCACCTGCCAGAACAAGCGTTCTACATGGTTGGCTCAATCGATGAAGTCATCGAGAAAGCGAACAAAAAGAAATAACTAAGTATTCATACTTAGTTTTTTAAGGAGAACGGGATGGCAGCCATGACAGTACATCTTGATATTGTAAGCGCAGAGAGCAAAATCTTCTCTGGTCGTGTAGCTTCGCTGCAAGTGACTGGTTCTGAAGGTGAGTTGGGCATAATGCATGGCCACGCTCCTTTGCTTAGTTATATCAAACCTGGCATGGCGCGCATCGTCAAGCAAGACGGCAGTGAAGAAGTGTTTTACCTTTCAGGTGGTATTCTGGAAGTGCAGCCTTCTTCTGTCTCCGTATTGGCTGATGTGGTTATGCGTGCCAAAGATATTGATGAGCAAGCGGCATTAGAAGCTAAGCGTCGTGCAGAAGCCCATATGGCAACTGCTGGAGCTGACTTCAATTATGACGCGGCTATGGTTGAGTTAGCTAAGGCTATGGCTCAATTACGTGTTGTTGAAACCATCAAGAAAAACATTGCCAGATAAGGTTATTGTTTGTGAAAAAAGGCGACCCTATGGTCGCCTTTTTTGTGTCTAAAAATGGGATAGATTGGCATTCTTGCATGTCTTTGATTGATGAGTGTCGCTATCTACTTCGCTTTTCGATGTGCTTTCCGTTAAAATTACGCCACAAAATCGACCGTAATTTTTCACCCTCTTGGGTATTTGTTCAAGGATATGGTAATGGCATTAAATGTAGTGATCTTAGCGGCTGGCAAGGGAACACGGATGCGCTCTGATCTTCCTAAGGTATTACATCCCATCGCCCATAAGAGCATGGTGCAACATGTCATCGATACCGCTCATAAAGTGGGCAGCGATGCGATTCAGTTAGTCTACGGTTATGGTGCTGACAAGCTACAAGCCAGCTTAGGTGAGCAACAACTCAACTGGGTATTGCAAGCTGAGCAATTAGGCACGGGACATGCGGTTGCGCAAGCGAGCCCGCATATTGCCGATAGCGATACAGTGCTTATTCTTTACGGCGATGTGCCGTTGATCCAAACATCGACTCTCGAAGCATTACTCGCCGCTCGTCCTGAAAATGGCGTGGCCATCTTAACGGTGAATTTAGCCAATCCTATGGGTTATGGCCGTATTGTCCGTGAGCAAGGAAAAGTCATTGGAATTATTGAGCAAAAAGATGCGACAGCAGAACAGTTGCTGATCAACGAAATTAACACTGGCATCATGGCGGTTCCGGGTAAACAACTTAAAACTTGGTTGAGCCGTTTATCGAACAATAATGCCCAAGGCGAATATTATCTAACGGATATTATTGCTATGGCGCACGCTGATGGCGTTGCTATTGATACTGCTCAGCCACAATCGGCCATTGAAGTGGAAGGCGCCAATAATCGCATGCAATTAGCGCAACTTGAACGTGCTTACCAAGCTCGTGAAGCCGAAAAACTCATGTTGGCGGGAGCGAACCTTCGCGACCCAAGCCGTATCGATATCCGTGGTGAAGTCACTGTTGGTATGGATGTGATGATCGATATTAATGTGATATTCGAAGGCAAAGTGACCTTGGGTAATAATGTCACTATTGGCGCAGGCGCGATTTTAATTGATTGCGAGATTGCCGATGATGCTGAGATCAAGCCTTACTCTATTATCGAAGGTGCTACGCTTGGCGTTGCTGCCAGTGCTGGCCCATTTGCCCGTTTACGTCCGGGAGCAGAACTTAAGCAAGATGCACATATAGGCAACTTTGTTGAAGTGAAAAAAGCGGTGATTGGTGTGGGATCCAAAGCTGGACACTTAGCCTATTTAGGCGATGCCATCATTGGTGATGGCGTCAACATTGGTGCTGGTACTATTACCTGCAACTATGATGGCGCGAATAAGCATCTTACTGTTATCGAAGATAACGTCTTTGTCGGCTCTGACACTCAGTTGGTGGCTCCAGTGACCATAGGTAAAGGGGCAACTTTAGGGGCCGGTTCAACGATTACCCGTGATGTAGGTGAGAATGAGTTAGTGATCACTCGTGTTAAACAAAAACACCTCACAGGTTGGCAACGTCCAGTGAAAATTAAAAAGTAAGTTTATAAAACTCAACTTAATGTCAAAAAAGCGGCCATGTGCCGCTTTTATCTTTATTGTGTTCAATCTGTTGCACTAAAAAGCCTTTTTATTAAGTAATGCTTAATAATTAAGATTTTCTTCATGTTTTTGTGGTATGGGCAAATTGTTGGTTTTTAAGTTAATTTGATCACTATCACACTCAATTGTAAATTTTCGTAAAGAAGAGAAAATAAAAACACTTCTCATTTATATTGCCTGCAATTCTAAGACGAAAGGTCTATTTGAGGTGTTGGCAATGGTATTTAAATATTCAGTTATAGGTTTAGCTGTAGGCTCGGCATTAATGGCTATGCCGGTTATTGCAGAAGTGGCGAGCGATAAAAATATTGAGCGCATCAATGTGACTGGCCGTACTTTTAACGACTATAAAGTCGGTAGTGCATCGGGTGCCATGCGTGGCGATATCGACTTAATGGATACTCCACAGTCAGTTAATGTGATCCCTGATTTTGTGACTGATGAACAGTTGGCAACCAATCTAGCGGAAGTATTAGTTAATGATTCGAGTGTTACAGCGGGAACCACGCGCTGGAACCGTCAAGTCTTCAGTATCCGCGGCTTCGAGCTCGATTCGGGTAACGGTTATCTTATCAATGGCCATCAACAATGGTCTCACTACGTACAACCAATTGAAACTTTACAGCAAGTCGAAGTATTGAAAGGTCCTTCGAGCATGTTGTACGGCCAATCTGGCCCTGGTGGTTTAGTGAATATGGTCACTAAGAAACCGACCTATGATTCAATGCTCGATTTAGGTTTTGATACTGATGGTTTTGGTTCGACCCGTGCTCAGCTAGATGCGGGCGGCAGTTTAAATGATGCTCAGAGTCTTCGTTACCGCGGCGTGTTAGTGAAGCAAGACACAAAATACTGGCGTGAGTATTCCGCTAACGATGAGAATCAAGAGCGTGACCGTTGGTTGGGCTACTTAAACCTAGAATTTGATGTCAGTGATGATGTTCTGTTATCGGTTAAGTACGATCATACCCAAGATAAAGCGGGCATTGATGCGGGTGGGTGGTTAGATAAACAAGGTAATGTTATCGGTGAACATAAAACAGTATGGGATGCACCTTGGGCCTTTACCGATAATACAGTCTCTAACTTAGGTGCCGATCTAACTTGGCAGATGAGTGATGATTGGAAAGTCAAAGTTGGTTATAACGATCAGCAGTTTAATCGCCAACGTTTAGACTCTGCGCCAAGTTTGATTGAAGGCTCTGAAGATCCATTCAAAGATGGTTATAACATCAAACCATTCGACCGTTATGACGATTGGCAGCATAAAACGGCCTATGTGGATTTCACGGGTGAATTTTCTTTGGCAGGAATGGAGCATCAATTCCTTATTGGTGCTAACTATTTAGACTATTTCTATCAGCAGCAAATTCAGAAAGGCAAAAGTCAGCCCGTAATTCCTGGGCAACCAATTATTCAGCAAGATCTTGATTATCACCAAGGTAAGCTAAGCAACCCAAGTGAATACAAGTATTACGGTTTCTATTTACAGGATTTGATGACGCTTAATGAGCAATGGAAATTGCTTGCTGGTGTGCGTTACGACGAACAGAAGAAAGACGGAGAAGGTGAAAACAGCTATGCAGTGTCGCCTAAGTTTGGGGTAATTTACTCGCCAATGGCTAATGGTAGCATTTACGTTAATTATTCAAAAAGCTTTACACCACAGGGTTCAGTAACCAGTTCTGAAGATGTCAATCATGGAGATAACCTGAAACCTGAGTACGGTACTCAATATGAACTAGGGACTAAGTGGGAGTTATTTAATGATAGCCTACTGCTAACAGCAGCCCTGTTTGATATTACGGTTTCTAATGTCACCACAGTACAAGACATCCCATTAACGAATGAAGGAGATAAAACGATCACTACCCAAGGTGGTGAGCAGCATCATCGAGGTTTTGAAGTTGGCGCCCAAGGCCAGTTAGGTGATAGCTGGTTTGTGACTTCTTCTATGATGTATTTAGATGCTGAATATAATACCGGTGCAGGCAAAATCGGTGGCAAGAACTTAGATGGTAAAACTCCTATTGATGCACCTGAATGGTCGGCCAATATCTGGACCCGTTACGAAGTGACAGACAACTTTGCGATGAACTTTGGTGCTATTTATGTGGGTGAACGTTTTGCTGATGCTGATAACACCATCACCAAAGATGGTTATGTGCGTTTTGATATAGGTGCTGCCTACACTATGGATATCATGGGTAAAGATGTCAGTATTCGTGCCAACGTCAGAAACCTCTTTGATACTGAATATTTAGATGGTGGCAGTGATAAGATGGTGACGATTGGCCAAGATCGTAACTTCAGTGTTGCTGTTGAAGCTAAGTTCTAAAATTCATAACGTTTTAAATCCATTAAAAGCAGTTCATCCCTAAAGGATAAACTGCTTTTTTATTGGTTAGTTTTTAAGTTCACAATTTTAAATTAATTAAAATGACTCGCGATCATGCGAAAGAGTGCTTCGTATGACTAGCAAAAAAGTTTCGTTTCACTATAATGCACCTTTCGAATCGAAACTTAACTGAAAGGTTTTATGAATAAACGAAACACACAGCAGCGTCGCCACAGCATAATCACCATATTGAACGAACAGGGTGAAGTGAGCGTTGATGAACTGTCGTTACGTTTTGAAACCTCAGAAGTGACGATTCGTAAGGATCTCGCCGCGCTTGAGAAAACGGGTTTATTATTGCGCCGTTACGGTGGCGCCGTGGCGATTCCAGACGAAGTCACTCAACAGTTCTCTGCCAAGATCGCGCCTAATAAACTTTCTATTGCGAAAACCGCCGCGCAGCTGATTAAAGATCACAATCGCATCATTATCGATAGTGGCACTACGACGTCAGGCTTGATTGAACAGCTGAACGATAAGCGTGGGCTGGTGGTCATGACGAATGCGCTACACCTTGCAAATGCCATCCATGAACTCGAAAACGAGCCCACCTTATTGATGACCGGTGGCACTTGGGACCCGCATTCTGAATCCTTTCAAGGCCAAGTCGCCGAGCAAGTGTTGCGTTCATATAATTTCGACCAACTGTTTATCGGTGCCGATGGTATCGATCTTGAACGCGGGACCACCACCTTTAACGAGTTAACAGGTCTAAGCAAAGTGATGGCCGAAGTTTCCCGCGAAGTGATCGTTATGGTCGATTCAGACAAAATCGGCAAGCGGATCCCTAACTTAGAGTTACCGTGGTCCAAGGTCAGTGTGTTGGTCACCGACTCACGTATCGACGAGAGTGCGCTCAAACAAATTTCAGATCAGGGCGTGCGAGTTATGTTAGCGCCCTACGCTCAATAGACAAAATAGCTTAACAACTTCATTTTAATTTATAGGTAAAGACTATGTGTGGAATCGTAGGCGCCGTGGCGCAAAGGGATGTGGCTGAAATTCTGGTAGAAGGCTTACGCCGTTTAGAATATCGCGGATATGACTCCGCAGGCGTTGCCGTTATTCACAATGGTGAACTTAACCGTACGCGCCGCGTTGGCAAAGTACAAGAGTTGTCGGCTGCGCTTGAAACTGACCCATTAGCAGGCGGAACCGGTATCGCGCACACTCGCTGGGCGACCCACGGTGAGCCGAGTGAGCGTAATGCTCATCCGCATTTATCGGAAGGTGATATTGCCGTGGTGCACAACGGTATTATCGAAAACCACAATAAACTGCGCGAAATGCTTAAAGGTTTAGGTTACAACTTTAGTTCAGATACCGATACCGAAGTGATTTGTCACTTAGTGCACCATGAGCTGAAAACCCATAACACTCTACTTGGTGCCGTACAAGCCACGGTTAAACAACTCGAAGGCGCCTATGGCACAGTCGTTATCGACCGTCGTGATAGTGAACGTATGGTTGTTGCTCGCTCTGGTAGTCCATTGGTGATTGGTTTTGGTCTAGGTGAAAACTTTGTCGCTTCAGATCAACTCGCCTTATTACCCGTCACTCGCTCATTTGCTTTCCTCGAAGAAGGTGATGTGGCCGAAGTGACCCGTCGCAGCGTGAGTATTTTCGACTTAAACGGTAATGCCGTTGAGCGTGAAGTCAAAGAATCTGAAATTACCCACGATGCCGGTGACAAAGGCGAATATCGTCACTATATGCTTAAAGAAATTTACGAGCAGCCATTGGCACTGACGCGCACAATTGAAGGTCGTATTGCTAATAAGCAAGTGCTAGACACGGCTTTTGGTGACAACGCTGCTGAGTTTTTAAAAGATATCAAACATGTGCAAATCATTGCCTGTGGTACTAGTTACCATGCGGGCATGGCGGCACGTTACTGGTTAGAAGATTGGGCTGGCGTGTCTTGTAACGTCGAAATTGCCTCTGAATTCCGTTATCGCAAGTCGCACTTATTCCCAAATAGCCTGTTGGTGACGATTTCACAATCGGGTGAAACTGCCGATACCTTAGCGGCCATGCGCTTAGCGAAAGAAATGGGTTACAAAGCCACATTGACGATTTGTAATGCGCCAGGTTCATCACTGGTTCGCGAATCTGACATGGCTTACATGATGAAAGCGGGCGCAGAGATTGGTGTGGCATCGACTAAAGCTTTCACAGTACAACTTGCTGGCTTATTAATGTTGACTGCGGTGATCGGTCGCCACAATGGTATGTCTGATCAAATGCAGGCTCAAATCACTCAAAGCCTACAATCTATGCCAGCAAAAGTGGAACAAGCTTTAGGTTTAGATGCTGCGATTGCTGAACTGGCTGAAGATTTTGCCGATAAACACCATGCATTATTCCTTGGCCGTGGCGATCAATATCCGATTGCGATGGAAGGCGCGTTAAAGCTGAAAGAGATTTCTTATATTCATGCTGAAGCTTATGCCTCTGGCGAATTAAAACACGGCCCACTAGCGCTTATCGATGCCGATATGCCAGTTATTGTCGTTGCGCCAAACAATGAATTGCTCGAAAAACTGAAATCGAATGTTGAAGAAGTGCGTGCCCGTGGCGGCTTAATGTATGTGTTTGCCGATGTAGATGCCGAGTTCGAGTCGGATGACACGATGAAAGTGATCCCTGTGCCACACTGTGACATCTTTATGGCGCCACTGATCTACACTATTCCTTTACAGCTATTGTCGTACCATGTTGCATTAATCAAAGGTACTGACGTGGATCAACCACGTAACTTGGCAAAGTCTGTAACAGTAGAATAAATAGAGATATTTAAATGAAAACCGCCTTTATTGGCGGTTTTTTCATTTAGATTCACGACAAAATGACGATTAACTTACAGCAATAGTAAATGCTGGTGGCTTAGCTTTCTATGCTGGAATGGCATCTAGCTCGTGCTGCTTTTTTGCCTCAATGCGTTTCCACACTTTGTCATGGAAGTAAAACACTACAGTGTTAATCGCTGGTTCTACTAAGGCTACTGCGCCACCGACGACTACGCTGCCAGTTAATAAATAGGTTACGGTAAAAGCGACGCTAAAATGTAGTACGGCAAAAGTGAGTGTCTTAGTCATGATCTTGTCCTCTAAATAGGCTCCCAGCGGGAATATATAGATGATAACAATTCTCATTAAAATTAAAAGCTGTGTTTTCAGATTAGTTTAAACGGTTTTATCTATTTATCCGTTGTAAAAAACATAAAGCCCTCACGATAGAGGGCTTTGAGCATTTAAACGTAAATTAATACGATTCTAAAATTAGTAGTGCCAAGGGAAGGCTGAAAAATCTTGATCGCGTTTTTCGAGGAAGGCATCGCGTCCTTCCTGTGCTTCGGCGCTCGCATAGGCTAAACGCGTCGCTTCACCGGCAAATAATTGCTGACCGACCATACCATCATCAGTCATGTTGAAGCCGTATTTAAGCATACGCATAGCCGTAGGTGATTTAGAGTTAATCTCTTTCGCCCACATTAATGCTTCGGTTTCTAGCTCTGCATGGGGAACGGATTTATTGACCATACCCATGTCGAAGGCTTCATCGGCGCTGTAGTTAAAACCACAGAAGAAGATTTCGCGGGCACGTTTTTGACCTATCATTTTGGCGAGGTAAGCACTGCCATAACCTGAGTCGAAGCTCGCAACATCGGGATCGGTTTGTTTAAATATTGCGTGTTCTTTCGAGGCTAAGGTTAAGTCGCACACTACGTGTAAACTATGGCCGCCACCCACCGCCCAGCCCGGCACAACGGCGATGACCACTTTAGGCATAAAGCGGATAAGGCGTTGTACTTCTAATATATGTAAGCGGCCCATTCTGGCTTGATCGGCCTTACCTTCTTCGGCGCCTTCATATTTATAGCCATCTTTGCCGCGAATACGTTGATCTCCACCTGAACAGAACGCCCAGCCACCATCTTTTGCCGAAGGACCGTTACCCGTAAGCAGTACGCAACCTACATCAGACCATTGGCGTGCATGGTCGAGTGCGATAAATAACTCATCAACGGTTTTAGGTCGGAAGGCGTTGCGGCACTCTGGGCGATTAATGGCAATGCGTACTGTGCCGTGCGCTTTGGCTCTGTGGTAAGTAATATCGTCGAAATGAAATCCACTGACTTCATCCCATAGGGTGGGATCAAAAATGTCTGATACTTGTTGGGTCATGATTCATAGGCCTTTATGCTGTAATGCCTCAAAGGCTAGGCGGAATCATATATAAGGTCAATCACCTAAGTCTAAACCTTAGCGCTATATAGCAAAATCCCGTTTGCCTATGAGTCTGTAATGATTAGAGGTGATCACATAGATAAAGCTGATTATCTTTGCTAAACACTGGATGTTGAGGTGCCATAGTACCGCAATAGTTAGCCTTAAAGTCGGCAATAGACTCGGGTGTCATTGGAATTTGATTGAAGGCTTCGAGTTCTAATGTGGATAAACGTTCTATTATGTCGGTTCTTACCTTAGCCAGTTTATGGTCGATTTTAATAATTTTTGTTCCTGTCATAGAGTCAACTTTATTCTCTATTTCTTTGATCATCGCCTCAGTCTTTGCAATAGGAACATCTAATTTATCTGTTTCTGTGTATAAGTAATATAAAGCACCCGCGAGTAGCGCCAATATGATCCAACCTTTCATCTTTTAGTCCAACATAAGTGAATAACCATTAAGAATATGGGTATAATAAGCTAGTTTTCGTCCAATATTAAAGCAGTAAAAGGCTGTAACGATGAACTCAGAATCTAACAACAAGGACTATTCGAAAACCAATCGAATTAAGATTCACCAGCCAGATGCGAGTAAAGCTGATCGCTTTAATCCTCGTAATCGGATTTATGTCCGAGCCATAGACGGTTTGTGGAGTAGCGTACGTCGCCGCATGGGCTGGATCGCCATGTTATTTTTCCTACTTTTACCTTGGATCCCTTGGGGCGACCGTCAAGCCGTATGGTTTAACTTGGGCGAACAAAAGTTTCACGTCTTCGGTTTAACGATTTGGCCGCAGGATCTCACCTTGCTTGCAGCGTTGTTTATGATCGCTGCCTTCGCTCTGTTTTTTGTGACCACCTATCTTGGCCGTGTTTGGTGTGGATACACTTGCCCCCAAACAGTATGGACCTTTATGTTCATCTGGTTCGAGGAAAAACTTGAAGGCGCACGCAATAAACGCATTAAGTTAGATCAAATGCCATGGAGCTTTGACAAACTCTGGCGTAAAACGGCAAAACATACGGCCTGGCTATTGCTCTCTCTGATGACGGCGATGACCTTTGTGTCCTATTTTGTGCCAAGTCGTGAAGTCTATGTCGATGTATTTACGCTTAATGCTTCTGGCGGTATCTACTTCTGGGTCGTGTTTTTTACACTTGCCACATACGGCAATGCGGGTTGGATGCGTGAAATCATGTGTATCCACATGTGTCCTTATGCTCGTTTCCAAGCGGCCATGTTCGATAAGAATACTTTTATTGTGGGTTACGATACTAAACGTGGTGAGACCCGTGGTCCGCGTTCACGCAAAGATGACCCTAAAGAGCTAGGGCTTGGCGACTGTATCGACTGTGACTTGTGTGTGCAGGTATGTCCTACGGGAATCGACATTCGTAATGGTCTGCAATATGAGTGTATTAACTGCGGCGCTTGTATCGATGCCTGCGATCAAACCATGGATCGTATGGGGTATGAAAAAGGGCTTATCAGTTATACCACCGAGAACAAGTTAGAAGGAATTAAGCAAAAAGTGCTGCGACCTAAACTTGTCGGTTATGGCGTGGTACTGATAGCGATGATATTAGTCTTTATATACTCCAGTGCGACCATAGCGCCTGTGCGTATGGACATCATTCGTGACCGCAACCAACTCTATAGAGAGAACAATCAAGGTTTGATTGAAAACACCTTCACCTTGAAGATTCTTAATAAGACAGAGCAATCCCACGAATACACTATGAGTGTCGAAGGATTAGACAACTATAAATGGTACGGTCCAACTTCGGTCACTATTGCGGGTGGTGAAGTGTTAACTCTCCCTATTAGTGTCGGTATCGATCCGGTTGAGCTGTCTCGTTCAGTTACTAATATCGAGATAAAAGTGAAAACTCATATCGACGGTGAAGAAGTCGAAGTTGAGCAAGAATCTCGTTTCTTTAGTCCATAGATAACAGTATTTATGATGATCTAGCTGAGCGTGACTCATATAGATTGCCAGACTTAATCGAGATAAAGGGGCTTTTTAGCCCCTTTTTTATACGTATCGTTTGATAAGTAAACGTCTAAACCATTAATCGTTATTTTCCTACAAAAAGCCCTTGCACAAAATCTCCTGCTCCCTATAATGCGCATCCACTGACACGGCAGACAGCGAAAGCCAGCTGACGAGTTAGGTTGAATTGAGTCGCTTTTAAGCACTTAATTCAAGCGCAGCAAGAAGTTGTAAAAAATTCCTTGACGCGAAACGGGAAATGCGTAGAATACGCAGCCCTAGCCAACTGGAAGCGTTCGGCGCTCAGTGTGGTACTCAAGTTCTCTTACGGATATTGAGTTGCTCTTTAACAAGATAAAACAAGAAATCTGTGTGGACACTCACAGGTGTTGAGTTAATCGAAACTGCTTAACCTTCGGGTTGGCAGTCAAAAATTTAAATCAATGTAACAATGAGTGTTCATAGTAATATGTACAGTTTGTTTCTGCTTTTAAGTGGAAACAAAAAATCAGAATTCATTGAGCCGCTGAAGTCG